>JAUHXN010000090.1 GCA_030426865.1 bacterium
TATAGTATCTTAGAGGAGTTAATATGAAGTTTTTGTTATTGCGAATGTATTTTTACAATAGTAAGAATACGCAATTCTTGAAGGTTTAGGTAGTAGATTTGGTGTTATTATTTAGTCTAATTAGAGATTTTTTCATACTTTTTCTGAATAAGAAATTTAAACTCTACAAACAAACGCCAAGAGTTAATAGTGAAATTATCACCAAATGAACTTGTTTGAGTGAAAGGCACATTTTGAGTATAACCAAGCGAAAATGTAGAACGTTCGCCAGGAGTTAAATTAAACAATAGAGAGAAATCTGAACTAATAAGCGGGGAAGTCACTTCTGACACTTCAGAATCTTGAACAATAGTATCGTCTTCAGTAAATCTTAGTCTCCCCTCTACATTATTAACGAAAACTGTTTTAGACGTAGGAGTCTTTGTGTGAACCAAATTATTATATATAGGTAAAGAAATTTTAGGTGCAACTCTTAATGTTAACCAATTTGTAGGATAGTAAGCTAGAAAGGGTGCTAACCCAATGTAAGACAAATTCATTTGGGCTTCGTGACGGAATTCAATATTTACAGGAGTTGGGTCATTACTAATATCGCTAAACTTTGATACGTCTATTGATTCTATTTCTCTATACGAAGAGTTGATATTCATAACATCGATTGAAAGCATTAATCCAAAGTAAAGATTCGTCATTGCCTTTCTTTGATATATACCACCAATAGTAAATCCTGTAGCAGTTCCGTCTTGGAAATCACAGCTATCACACTCTACATAATGTGTACCTCCAGCCCAATTGGGACCAATTCCTAAAAATCCTCCAAGTGATTCCTCTGCCAATTTATTGCTAGAAGGTGTTAAGGGATTAGACAATTCGTAAACTTGAGCGCGTATATCAAGTGAAAAAAGTAATACTAGTCCAAATACAAATGCATATGTTTTCGTCGTTATCATAGCTTTCTTTAATTTTAATTATATTGCTTTTTATAATTTAGCAAAAATCTATTTTAATATAGAGCGTATTTAATGGAAAAAGTTACAAATAACGAAAATACACATCTCGGTAATCTTACATCAGTGACAAAATGTAGAGCCATAGCAACTCATATTCTTAATAGATATGACAGAAGTGACTCATACATAGACAAATTACTAGAATCTGAGTTAAAAAGCAATGATTTGAATAGAAAAGATAAAGCATTGTTGACTCAATTAGTTAACGGCACTGTTAGATGGAGAGCAAAATTAGATTGGGTATTGATTGGATTCTTTCATGGTGAGTTCCATAAATCTATGAACATTGTAAAAAACGCGATGCGAATAGCTCTATATCAGATTCTATTTATGGACAAAATACCAGAGCACGCTGCTATAAATGAATCAGTTGAACTTGTCAAACAAATTCAAGGTCAAAAAGCAGCTAGCTTAGTCAATGGTGTCCTCAGAAATATAGTTAGGAACAAACAAAATATCAGATTTCCCGATGAGAAAGATGATAGAAACTTTTATCTTTCAATAGTACACTCACATCCTAAATGGATGACTAAAAGATGGGTTAAGTTTTGGGGAGAAGAGTTTGCTGTAAAGTTAATGGAAGCAAATAATGAAATTCCATATTTAGCTATGAGAGTCAATAAACTTAAATCTAATGCAGAAGAAGTAGAAAGATTACTTACTGAAAATGAAATAAAATTTGAGAAATCAGTATTCCACCCTGACACTTACAAAGTAAAGAACTTAGGTAATAGTATTACGATGACTGAGTTGTATAAAAAAGGGCTAATTGCTGTTCAAGACCCCTCAGCCTCGTTAGCAGCAGAGTTAACTAATGCTAAGCCAGGTATGAAAGTAATAGATTTATGTGCTGCCCCTGGTGGAAAATCATTTAAAATTGCAGAAATGATGGAAAACAAGGGGACCTTAGTTTCAAATGATAAGTATTGGGGTAAATTAAAAATACTTTCTTCTGAAGCAGAAAGGTTAGGAATTACTATTATCGAACAACAAAAAGAAGATGCCTCTGAGTGTAAGGCAGAAAACAAGGCCGATGTTGTTATAATTGATGCACCTTGTAGTGGTAGTGGTACTTTCTCTAAAAAGCCTGATATAAAATGGAAGAGAGAAATAGAAGATGTATATAAACTAAATGCAATTCAAAAAGACATATTAAAAAACGCACCAAATCTAATAAAAGATGATGGAGCTATAGTTTACTCTACTTGTTCTATCGAACCAGATGAGAATACAGTTATTGCAGAATGGTTTCTAAAAACTTTCCCAGATTTTAAAATTGATCCAGCTGAGAACTATTTACCTAAAGAAGTATGTAAAGACGGATTTATGCAGACTTTCCCTAACGTTCACCACACTGACGGTGCTTTCGCTGTTAGGTTTATAAGGAAATAGTAAATTAATATGGCTGAAAATAAATCATTAGGGATAATAGATGCTTATAAAATAGCTTGGGGTTTTACTAAAGACAATAGAACTCTTTTATTTGCATCCTTTCTTCTTAACATATTCTTCTCCATAACTACAGCGATGACAATATCGCTTATTAACCCTATTCTTGGGATATTATTCGAAGTAGAAACTGCTTCACCTGTAAATAATAAAGCTATTGATATTGGTGCCTTTCAGAGTATGAAAGAATCATTTTTTGATTTCTTTTATTCACTTATATTAGCCGACACAGTTGGTGAACAGATTATAAGACTTGGCGTTTTAATAATGGCGCTTTTTATTATAAAAAATATATTCAAGTATTTCGGTTCTATAGTAGGGGATATTTTTAATCAAAGAGTAATTAAAAATATTCGGGATACCGTC
The DNA here is from genome assembly GCA_030426865.1 of bacterium. Classification (GTDB taxonomy): domain Bacteria; phylum Bacteroidota; class Ignavibacteria; order Kapaibacteriales; family UBA2268; genus PGYR01. The sequence goes on from JAUHXN010000090.1 coordinate 2,826, forward strand.
TTTTATAAGATTACATCTCTATCAATGGATTATTTTAATAGAGAAAAACAAGGAACAATAATATCAAAAGTTTCTAATGATGTCTCTTTATTGAATAATACAACAATTTCTTCTCTCAATGGTATAATACGTGATATTATACAAGTTATAATATTCATGTTCTTCCTACTTACTATCTCAGTAGAACTTACACTTTGGGCGTTTAGTACTTCACTAATATCAGTTTTATTCATCCAAATATCAGTAAAATATCTAAAACGCTATGCATCAAGAATGCAAGATGCAATGGCTAGTTTTACAACTACCCTTCAAGAATCTATTGGTGGGATTAGAGTTCTAAAAGCATTGAACGCTAAAGATGCAACCAATCAGCGGTTTGCTAAAGACACTAGCTCATACGTTCATTCTGCTATTAAACATACTAAAATAATGGCTTTAGTTCCAGCCGCAAATGAAATTTGGGCTATCTTAGGGTTGTGTGTAGTTCTTGTTATAGGTGGTCAACAAGTTTTAGTTGATAAAACTGTGAAAGCAGATGATCTAATGACATTCCTATTCATGTTATTTGCTTTGATGACTCCTATAATGTCCCTCATAAATTCATACTCAAAAATGCAACAAGGTATAGTTGCTGGTGAAAGAATAATGAGTATTTTGAATGAAGAGCCAACTATTACAGAAGGAACAAAGTCAATTACAAAGATAGAAAAAGATATTTCATTCAACAATGCATCTTTTGCTTATATAGACCATCACGTCTTAAATGACGTTTCTATCAAATTAGAGAAAGGTAAAAAAGTTGCTTTCGTAGGTGGGAGTGGTAGTGGGAAGTCAACTGCTCTAGATTTAATTACAAGGTTTTATGACCCTATCAGTGGATCTATTACTTTAGATGGTGTAGATATAAGAGATATAAAAATCAAAGACTATCGCTCACTTTTTGGAATAGTCTCTCAGGAAAATATCTTGTTCAATGATTCTATCTATAATAATATAATATATGGTATGACAGATGTATCAGATGAAAAAGTGATAGAGGCTGCAAAAATAGCGAATGCTTATAATTTTATAATGAACTTACCGGATAAATTTGATTCTATAATCGGGGATAGAGGTGTTACAATATCTGGTGGAGAACGTCAGAGAGTAGCTATTGCCAGAGCATTAGTCAGAGATCCTGAAGTACTTATATTTGATGAAGCTACTTCAGCTCTTGATGCCGAATCAGAGAAGGTAGTTCAAGATGCAATAGAAAGCTCATTAAAAAATAAAACAGCCGTAATAGTGGCACATAGACTTTCTACTATTGTTAACTGCGATTGTATCTATATGTTTGACAAAGGAAGAGTAGTAGAAAGTGGTACACATACCGAGCTAATTGCTAAGAATGGTTTCTACAAAAATCTATATGAAATACAGTATAATAAAGAAGTAAAATAAGCTTCTATTGCTCACCTGATTTATTCAAGTACACTGCTGCATCGTACATTTTAGCGTTCATATATATTTCTGGAATAACTATATCACTTTCAAAATATGTAACTTTTACACCAGCTTCTCTGAACATAGACAAAGTTCTCTCTGTAGCCTCAACCCATTTCCCATTAGTATGCGCATCGTAAAAATCTTGTCCGTTCTGATGGACTATAACTTCTGCAATACCAGTTTGTATAATTCCTCTCGCACAATCAGTACAAGGAGCCCAAGGTACATACAATTTGCAGTTCTTTAATTCAGTTCCACGCCTAGCCGCATTGTAAATTGCATTTCTTTCTGCATGTTCCATCCAAAAGTATTTCTCTCCCCCCTCACGAGATAAACGCTTTTCATCTTTATCAATCTCAATACCACGTGGTAAAGAATTGTAACCCGTTGAAACTAAAACATTGTCTTTGTCAACTATAACTGAACCCATGTGAGTATGGCTATCTTTACTTCTCATTGCTACAAGATAACACATCGTAATATAAAGTTGATCCCAATTCGGTCTTTTCATTATTGATTCTCTATTAGTGACTTGTATTGTTTTGCTCCTTTTAAAGCAACTTTTAACTGGTTTTTATCCACTAGATCAGATAGTTCAACTTCATCTGATTGATATAGATTCAAAGCATCTTCAACAAATCCAGTAGATAGTTTGACTGCTGCCAAAACATATTTTCTAAGACCCTCTGTATCTTTATCCTGTGAGGTAAAACTAAGTACAGATTCGGACTCATCGTATCTGTCAGAACCTAAGTAAAGCTGTCCTAATCTTGTCTTTACTCTATCTCGTTGTAAATCTGTAAGCTCTGGTGATTCTACTATTTTTTCGAATATACCTTGAGCTTTTTCCTTATCACCACCTGAAAATAAGGTTTCAGCTAAATGGTAGTATTTCCAATCGTCTTCATCTGACTTTATATCTTGCTCAAGTAAACGTGTATTTCTTTCTAATTTTTCTTTATCTATTTTTCGATAGCCGAAATGTTCAATAATTAAATCACTCTCGTAAATATTAGACTTTTGTTCAATTGATTCGCGAATTTGCTCATGTATTCGACCTGTGAATCTAATTGATTTATCATTCCTGAATAACCGAGTGTACCTATGCTTAGAAATTATAGTATCATCATTTTCATCGATATGATTAATTATTTGTAAGTTAATACCACCAATACTTGGGTCATTCATTTGCTCTAATGGTAAATCAAGTAAACTAAATTTTGCAATTTCATCTGCATCTATTACAAGTATCCAATCAGAAACTGAATAGTCCAAAGCCTTATTTCGCATTTCACTAAAATTGTCATTCCAAGATTGGTAATAAACTTCACAACCTAAACGTGTACAGATATTGGGAGTACTATCTGTTGACCCTGTATCTAGCACTATTATTTCACTTGCCAAAGGTTTAATAGAGTTTATAGCATCAGCTATTCTCGTCTCTTCATTCTTAACTATTAGATTAATAGAGATATTTGGTAGATTTTCCATAAACAAAATTAAATAATATATGTTAATTACTTACTTTCTGGGGTACAATTAGTTTCACTTTTGTTCCTACATTCACTACAGAATCTATTTTTACACTTCCTTCTAGTGATTCCATAGATTTTTTAACTATTGACATACCAAGTCCAGTACCTTCTATAGCACCAGTATTATAGCTCCTAAAGAATGATTCGAATACATTATCCAAATCTTCTTCTGGAATACCAATTCCTTGATCCGATATTGTTATTTCAAGCATTCCATCAGATTTCAATATAACATTAACAGTAACAGTCGTATTCCTTTCTGAATACTTGACAGCATTGGAAACAACATTACTTATAGCATGATCAAGCAACCTCTTATCCGAAAATACACTCAATTTTTCAGGCATATCTATTACGAATTTGTGTTTTCCATTGTCTATGAATTTGATATTTTCAATAATAGAGATTATTGAATTAGTAAGATCATATTCAATAATATTGAGTGAACTCATATTTTCAGTTTTTCCTATCATCAATACATCATCAAGTAGATTAGTCATTGATGAGACCGATGCAGAAATATTTTTATATTGCTTTTCTATCTGCTCTGGAGTCATTTTCTGCATGTAGTTTTTTAGCAAATTTGCAGAGGAAAGTATAACAGTAAGTGGTGTTCTATACTCATGAGATACCATCGATATAAACTTAGATTTTATTTGATGTAATTCTTTCTCATTTTCAAGTGATTTCTCTAGTTCAGCTTGTGTATTCTGAAGCTCTTCTTGTGTGATTTTTCTTTGATCATTTTCGTAGTTTAGGTTTTCTAATGTACGTTCCAGTTGTTCAGTCCTGTCAGCTACTCTTTGTTCCAAATCTTTATTGAGTAATTCTAACTCTTCTTGGTACTGTAATTTGGAAATAGTAGAAGCAAGAATTTCAGAAACTGAACTTAATATTTTTTCATCTTCTTCATCATAAGCTTCTACTAGCTCATAGTCTTGAACCATGACTACGCCATAGATCTCGTCATTAACTAGCAACGGTACACCTAACCAGCTCTTCGATAAACTACCATATAATTCAGGGTTTGTTTCCCCAATCATCGCGGCTATCTCTACTTCATTTAATCTGATTGGCTTTCTTTTGAAAATAACTCTATTAGTAATAGAAGTCAAATCATTCAAATCTATCGATTCAAATTTTTCATCTCGTTCATCTCTGAAATACGGAAATTGAATTATTTGTTTTTTGTTATCAATCTGCGCTACAGCAAAATTTTTCGAATTAATAACTGTACTAATTTCTTTATGAACATACTCATATAATTTTGGTAAGCTATGAGATAAATTTGCTTCTCTTGATATATTATAGAGGATTTGTGTAACTTGCTGAGCTTGTCTGATTTCTGTTATATTTGTTAGAAATAATAGTATATTATTTCCAGTACGATCTATATAATCTATCCCTTTAACTTTAAAATGATGTGGAGTAGCACTATTAATACTGATTCTAATTTCTCCAATCACGTTACTTACTTCAGTACTACTATTCAGAAATTTTTCAAACAGTTCTATAGATTCTTCATCATATAAAACGTCTTTGAATTCTTTTCCTAAAAGTTCATTATCTACTATTTCCAGTACATCGTAAGCAGTATCATTTGCGTCTTTTAGTCTTCCTTGTTCCCCTATGACCAATATCACTTCATTCGATGAATTAACTACATTTCGTAGCCTCATCTCACTATTACGAAGCTTAGTTTCAGCTTCTTTACGGACCGTAATGTCTCTAGAGATAAAGTCTATTCTTATTGGTAAACCGTTCTCAATCTTTAATTTCGCACTTTGCAACAGCCAGATTAGTTCACCATTCCTGTTTACTATAGGAAATTCTAAAACATTTGACTCTTGTAAACTATCTATCATATTTCTATAGAAAGATTTTACATGTGCTCTATGACTTTCCTCAACTAACTCTATGAGGTTATTGCTGTCCAATTCCTCTAGCTCTAGCCCGCTGAGCTTTAGGCCAGGCTCATTCATTAGTAACACATTTCCTCTGAGGTCAGTACAGTATAGCATATAATTAGCTGTTTCGACTACCTCTCTAAATCTTTTTTCAGACTCTTTTAGCTTCTCATTTATTTCTTTCCATTGGGTTATATTCCTTACTACACTTATTACTATATCTTTGTTTTTAATTGGAATAGAATTCCATTCTAACCATAGATAAGTATCGTCATAACATTTAAACCTAGCTTCATGTGAGACAACTAAATCATAATTTAATAAATCGTCTTGCATTCTCTTAGCTCTAAGAATGTCTTCCGGGTGCACAAAGTCAAGCCAATTAGAACCGATAAGTTTTTCTGCAGGCCAATTAAGTATCTCGTTCCAAGAGGGGTTAATCTTTAAAAAATCACCATTTATCGTTTGAATAGCAAACATATCCAATGAAAAATTGAATATATAATCTCGCTCATCTTCTATCAATTTATTATCAGTGGTCTCCGTCATATAAATTGTGATAGAAAACACTTCATTATGTTCGTTAATTTCAGGGAAAAGGTGAAATCTGAAAAACTGAACATGACCCTTATTATCTAATCTAGTTTCAAAAGTTTCCCTCTGTCCACTTAAGAAAACTTTTTCATAATACATATACCACTTTTTATAGCTCTCAGGTGGCATTCCCATTTCCTGAGCATTATACCCAATCATAGTTTCTCTTGTATATTCGAAATCAATAAAAACTGAGTCATTGGCATAAGTGACTCTATATTCTCTATCAATCTTAATAATATACAAAGGAGATTTCTCTACTATATCCTTATAGTGTTTTAGACCTAACTCAATTTCTTCTTTAATATTTTTAGTGTAGTCCATGTTCAAATAATAATTAAACGTTTTTGCTATTCATTAGCTTAAAAATTAAACTATTTAAAACTAACTATCAAATTATTTATTTTTAATATCTTGGGTTACAAATGTACTGTTGATGAATTTTGTGAATGGAAATAATAAAACTACTAAACTTATTCACACCGCAGAATACAGCTAAATCTATATTTCATAAGGATTGGTTATCAACTAAACATTTATATTTAATTGAAAATCAATTGTTGGAATTGTATAATGGAAAGAAAAACAAGTTGATTATTAATATACCACCTAGACATGGTAAATCCCAATTAGTAACTAAAATCTACCCTCTTTGGTGGTTACTCAATAGGCCATCAGATAGGATAATAATAGCAGCTTATAATAGCACATTAGCTGAGTATTTTGGTCGTGAAATACTTGATTTATTTAAAAATATAAGCGGTGAATATGGTTTAGAATTGAATACATCACAAAAAGCAAAGTCCGAATTTGTAACTAATAAAAATGGGAGCATTAGCTCTGTAGGGGTAGGTGGCTCATTAACTGGTAAAGGTGCTAACCTGATAATAGTAGATGATCCGATTAAAAACGATGCTGAAGCAAACTCATCAGAGGCCAGGGATAAATTATACGAATGGTTCAACGCGACCTTATCAACGAGATTAGAGCCGAATGGAGCTATTATACTGGTGATGACCAGATGGCACGAAGACGACCTAGCAGGGCGATTGCTAAAACAAAAGAAATGGGACAGAATAATACTACCTGCTATTGCGGAAAAGAATGATATACTAGGGAGAGAAGTAGGCGAAGCACTTTGGGAAAACCGTTATTCTATATCTTCCCTATTAGATATAAAAGATAGTATTGGCAGCTATTGGTTTTCGAGTCTATACCAACAATCACCTGCACCAGCTGGAGGTGGAATTTTCAAGAGAAGTGATTTCAAGTATTTCGAGATATTAAGTGGGCATATTAAATCGAAAGACTTTGTTATAGAACTTGGTGAATTAGATACTTTTTTTGCTTGTGATTTGGCTATCTCTACTAATGAGAAAGCCGACTTTACAGTAATAGCAGTGTTTGTGAAGGACGAAGATAAGAATCTGATTATACTAGATATATTGAGAGAAAAAGTTCTTCCTTCGAAACATACGGAGTTAATC
>JAUHXN010000091.1 GCA_030426865.1 bacterium
TCTTCAAGGAAAATAACTTCAAATTTTTTCTTCATAGATATACTACGTTTTTTCAAATATAATAGTTTCCTTATTAAGAAACAATCTAAATGTTAAATATATAGAAAATGACAAGGGGAGAAGACTAATCTTTGGTCTTCTCCCCTTAAATGTATTGTTTGATATTAATTATTAATACTAGAAGTTAGTAATTGTGTATTTGTCTTTTTTCTTGAGTTGATTGATTATACCTTTTTCACCGATTATATGCCCAGCACCAACTACTATGAATATAGTTTTATCTTCTTTTAACCATTCTTCTACTTTTATTGTCATATTATCATTTCTTTCATCTATTATCTTCTCGTACATCGCCTCGAACTCAGGATACTCATAGCGTGTACTGTCTAATAGTCTTAATAGTTCATCTTTATTTCCTTCTTTCCACGCTTTTATCATTCTGTCTATCTCGGCATCGGGTCCATCGCTACTTTCTATTGTGTAGTTTATAAAGCTATCCCCTACATTGTCGAATTCGGAGAGTAATCCCATCTGATATTCGGCTGTTTCTAGAGCTCTTATTTTTTTACCATCAGTACTTGCCTTATTCATAAAGTGTTCATCTATACCTAATGATTTTTCATAACCTGCTTCTTGTAACATATTTGCTTGTAATGTTATGGCTGCCGCCCAAGGTCTCATGTTAGCAAACATAGCTTCGGTCATTCCTATAGCTGAGAATTTTTGTCTAACTAACTCATAATTCTCCGAACTGATCTTATCTTTCAGTTTAGTTCCATCTGTATATGTCATATATTTCATTATTGACATTGGATCTATTTTAGTCATGTCTATTTCGAAAGCAACAATATCACTACCTCTGTATGCCTCTTCTATCCTGTAATCCAAAGGATACATATCTTGTTTGGCTACGTGAATAGAACCTAATAAAAATATATGCGAATTTCCATCATCTACTTTCCACAAAAAAGTTTCCTCCGTATTCTCGGTTTTTAATATTGAGCAAGAGACTGTTACTAGTGTTGTTAAGGCAATCAGTAAAACTATTCTTATTTTTTTCATTTTAAATTATTTTTTGATTTGTAATATTTCTGATAAGTTTAAAGATATGAAAATTATTACAATTAACATTCTATTTGTCATTATAGGGTATATTACATTTCATATAACTAAGCACTATGATAGTAGGTTATGAGTAATAATTGAATAGATTTGCTAAATACTTATCGATTAAAAGTCATAAAAAAATAGAATATTTTGCATAGATTTAAACAAAATCAAAATAGAAATCGTCCTAATCGGACTGTTTAACTTTATAAAAGAAAAAATAAGAATATGAATAACGATCAGAAAATTAGATCTACCACCGTACTAGGTGTTGTACGTAATGGTAAAACTGCCTTAGGTGCAGACGGTCAAGTAACCCTTGGCAATACTATAATGAAGCATTCGACTGCTAAAATCCGAAAATTATACAATGGTAAAGTAATGGTTGGCTTTGCAGGTTCTACAGCTGATGCCTTTACATTGCTAGGAAGATTCGAAGCAAAACTTGAGGCACACAGTGGCAACTTAAAACGTGCAGCTATAGAGTTAGCGAAAGATTGGCGAACTGATAGATATCTACGTAAGCTAGAAGCAATGATGATTGCAATGGATGATTCACAAGGACTATTACTGAGTGGAACTGGAGATGTAATCGAAGCTGATGATAATATATTGGCTATTGGTTCGGGCGGACCATACGCATTATCTGCTGCTAGAGCATTATACAACAACACTGAAATGACAGCACGTGAGATAGTCGAAAATGGGCTAAATATAGCTGGTGAAATTTGTATATATACTAATACTAACCTAACAATTGAAGAAATCTAAAAAGAGAAAATAATGAGTAATTTGGAACCGAAACTTACTATACCGCAGGATATACTTACTCCTAAGCAGATAGTAACAGAACTAAATAAATACATAATAGGGCAAGACAATGCTAAAAAAGCCGTAGCAATTGCCCTGCGTAATAGATGGCGTCGTCAAAATGTAGAAGGTGATATACGCCAAGAAATAATGCCAAACAACATCATATTGATTGGTCCAACAGGTGTAGGTAAAACGGAAATTGCGCGTCGTTTAGCTAAGTTAGCCGGTGCTCCTTTTATCAAAGTAGAAGCAACGAAATATACTGAAGTTGGCTACGTTGGCCGTGATGTAGAGTCCATGATACGTGATTTGATGGAATCGGCAGTAAAAATGGTAAAAGAAGAGCAAGAAGAGAAAATCAAAACTAAAGCAGAAAAGAATGCTGAAGATAGAATCTTGAATATACTTATACCTCCTGTCAAAGATGATGATGCAGAAGAAGAAGACAACAAAGAAACTCGTGAAAAATTCAGAGCTATGCTTAGAAATGGTATAATGGATGACCGAGAAATAGAGCTAGAGATTACACAGCAAGGTCCGAACGGTATGGCTGTGATGGGTCCTATGGGTATGGACGATATGGGTATAAATATCCAAGAGATGCTCGGCAATATGATGCCTAAAAAGCGTAAGAAAAGAAAAATAAAAGTTAAAGACGCTTTACCGTTACTGATAAAAGAAGAAGCGGATAAGTTAATTGATATGGATGCAGTACTCAAAGAGGCACTATATAGAACAGAGAACTCTGGGATAGTATTCATAGATGAGATAGACAAAGTAGCAGTGAGTAACTCCAAGTCAGGAGGTGAAGTCTCTAGAGAAGGTGTACAACGCGATTTGTTACCAATAGTAGAGGGCTCAGCTGTAAACACAAAGCACGGAATAGTTCATACAGACCATATATTATTCATAGCGTCGGGTGCATTCCACGTGTCAAAACCTTCAGATTTGATTCCCGAATTGCAAGGTCGATTCCCGATTCGTGTAGAGCTAAATTCACTATCAGAAGAAGACTTCGTGAAGATACTTACAGTGCCAGAAAACGCACTGATAAAGCAATACCAAGCATTATTAGAAACTGAGGGCGTTGCACTAGTCTTTGATGAAAGTGGTATAAAGCAAATAGCGCAAACTGCAGCACATGTTAATGAAGAAGTAACTAATATAGGTGCACGTAGGTTGCACACTATTCTAACTACTCTTCTAGAGGATATCCTATTCAATGCGCCGGGTGATTTGGAAGATATGAATACAGCTATCGATGAGAAGTTTGTTCGCGATCATCTAGACCCAATCGCTACAAGTTCTGATTTGAGTAAGTACATACTCTAAATCAATTAGACGATAGAAAACACTAAACCCTTTGCTCTGTTAAGGCAAAGGGTTTTTATGTTTTTGAAATAATTGTTTTTTAATTGTCTAGCTATATCTATATTCGTAATCAAATAATTCTAACATTTATTAAACATTGGAGATTGTGTTTATGAAAAAAGTATTTCTTTTAGTTGTTTCATTTATAGTTTTTAGCTTTACAGCCAAATCGCTTGAGCCGGTTGGTGTAGTATTCCCTTATACTGGGGAATCAGCAAATATAACATGTGAGTTAATTGACTACGGAGCAGAAGAGGGAATCGAATCTATATTTACACAAGAGTTAGGAGAATTAGCTCCGAACTCATCTGGTATAATATATTTTATGTTAGGTAAAGATAATGTGGAGTGGACTGAGATAGAGGCGTCAAGCATTAGTACTTATTATGTAATTAATGTTAAAGTAGGAGATGAACTCAAAGCCCAATTTAGACTAGATGAACTTATTAACCTTTCTGCAAGAACTCCCGCGGGTGGCTCGTCTACTTTGACTTCAGGTAATTTTACTACAGTTGGCGAACTTGGGGGGCTAACAACTAATATATTCGTATATACAGGTGATGGTGATATAGAATTAGATAAAAACAATTTCAATGAAGAATTACCTGATAATGCTACTTACATGGTAGTAAACAATTCAGGTGATGACTCTGATATTGATTTCTTGTTTCCTCCAGAAGTTACTGTTACTATAAGACCAAGAGAATATATAATGTTACTGAATGTAGGTGGAAATTATTATTTCCAGTTGAAACCTGAAGGCGATCTATAACTCGAAAAATTAGTTATTAAATTTTATTAGCCCTCACTTAGTTAAGTGAGGCTTTTTTTTTATAACTTAATTGAATCTCACTGATACCACAATAAAAACCCACAAAACATAATAGCAAATATTCCAGACATTCCTTATATTAGTACTTTCAACACTATGATATTGAATTAACAATTGTGGCAATTAGCAGGAACGAAATAGATTTGATGGTCTATAAGCTATATGATCAGACCTATGACGAGGTACTTATTGTTGACCCAGAGACGAAGATTGAGAGGGAGGTGTATGGTGGGTGACAAAGATAAGTACATGGGAATATTCTTTCTTAATAGTTCTAAGATATATAAAAGCTATTTCAAAAGGTTAGTTGAAAAAGAGAAAGAAAATTTAAAAAATAGTAATTTAGAGGAGAAATTTAACTTAAAATTGTGGGTTGATGATGTAACATCAAATCCTAGTAGAATAAATTTAACAATTATAATCCTTTTTAACTTACTTTTATTTTTGATTTACTTAATTCCTATCCCATTATTACAAGGATGTGATGAAATTTTTGATATAAAGCTAAATTCTTCAATTTTAACTGCATTAATGACGGTTGTCTTGGGTTTATTGATTTTTAGTGCTGAGAGTTTACGAGACAAGTATTCAGAAACACATTCAGTTTTAATGACTGAGAGTAAAATTCTTTTCATAACAATAACTTTAGTTTTTCATTTACTTTTTTCTTTTTTTGAAACACTCAATATGTTAACCTTAATGGGTACAGTCCTAATAGCATTAATTACTTTATTATCCTTGTATAAAGTTATAATTACTCTTTTAAATAAAACTAAATTACCTAAATTGAGAGGGCAACTACTTTCTAAACAAGTTATTGAAAGTCTTGATGATGAAATAGATAAAAGAATAGGAAATAATATATTATTTAGGTTTATTGAAGAAAATAATCTCCATTTTAAGTACTCTTATTTTTCTTCAGGTGAAACTGAGAAACACTTTGTTATAAAAGCTACAAATACGGGTATAATCAATGATATAGATTTTTCAGCATTAAAAGATTTCTCTGATGAATTCTATAATATTTGCAATAAAAACCAATCTAAAAATTTTGAAAATGAGAGTAATCAGCCTTCTTATCATGAAGGAAACAAAGAAGAAAAAATAGTCATTTATTTCAATAAATTATTCAATGAAAAAATAACAGAATACAACAATGAATTATTTACAGTGAATAAAGAAATAGGGGAAGAAGAATATGTAAGGATTAGGTCAATTGCATTAAAAGTATTTAAGATTGAAAAGGAAGATAATGCAAATGACATTATAAAAACTGATTTGATGTATTTGAAGGACGAATTTATTACTTCAATAAGGAATGGGCATGTTGGAAAAATTGAAGTTTTAAAAAATACATATATTATTATAGCTGAAGAATTTTTAAAAAAATTAAAGAGTATTGGGGGAGTTTATAATTCAGAACAAGCACGAAACGAAAGAACTAGTATTAATGGAAAATTTGAACAATTAGATTGGCTTTCTTATGATTTAAGAGATATTCTAAGGGAAGCATTTGATACTAAAAACGAATTGTTAATAAGACTTCCAATGTTTATTCCTACCGCTATAACTAATAGAGCTATACATTATAATGATCATTTATTATTTCAAGAATTTGTCGAATTTTCAAAGTATATATATAAATTAACTGAAACAGCTGATTTTAAAATAAAAAAATTCGTTATAGATAGAATTTCAATGCATATTAGAGACTCTTATTTTTACTTTAAGACAGCAAAGAAAAATAAAGTTTCAGATTTAAATGATTTATTTCACTACAGTAAATACTATTTTAAAGTACTACAAGATTTATTGAAAGATTGTTATGACAATAATGATGAATATGGGTTTAGTAAGTTCTACATTAGAGCTAATAAATTAAGTGATACTATAATTATAAATTATAAGGAAGAAGAATCGTCAAAAACAGTTGAAAATATTAATAAGTCTAGACTAGAAATGTATTATGGTCTAAGAAGTTGGATGTTCTGGGACATTCTTGAAGAAAAAAATAAAAACAGTTTCGTTTTTTTTAATAAAATTAAAGTTTTTGATAAAATTGATTTGAAAGAATTTATCGAAGTTTATATAAATATGAATTCGAATCAGAATAAGAGTTATTGGGGAAGAAGTTGGTGGGAATTTGAAGATTTAGAAGAAGAAACATCAATTTGGATTAAAGAAGATCATTATGATGATATATATTTTGTCTATCAATGTTTATTATTAATCTCTATAAACAATTATAGTAAAGATAATTTACGAAACCCTCATATATTTACTCACGAAGAGATTATTTTTAAAATAAGATATGAAAAAGGTTTGTTAAAAATAATTTCAGATTATAGAGACAATTTCATTGAACTTGACTCAAGAATTAATGAAGAAACTATACAATTATTATTAAACGCATTGGAAAATGCAAAGAAGAAATATGAAGAATTTGAAAAGGAAAAAATCAGATTAGCAGAAATTTCTACAAATCGGATTAACTCATTCAAGTTAAATTTTATCAAAGAGTTTCATGAGAAAGCTTACCTAAGAGAATTAGTTAAAAATTACACTAAAACTTATCATATTAATTTAGACACTACCAAAGAAGGAGTTAGACCCAGAGGGATTAATAAGATTGAAGATAAAAAAATGTTTATTGAAGATACAAACTTATTTATAAATGAATTTGGGACTAACTATGGAAGAGGTTTTGCGAAAAGCGAAGATTTAGATATTATGATGAAAATAACATCTGCGAATAAATATACAGTTATTAATTTAAAAGCATTCTATAACTTGATAAATGATTCTGAAAATTTATTTATAATTACAAATTTAAAAGTATATTATGATTTCTTTTCAGAAAACAATAATGTTATAAATAATTGGCTTATTACTAAAAAAAATGAGATTGAAAGTCTAAACGCATTTGAGGGTAAGTTTGTTTATGAAAACAAAGAAATCCCAATTTTTTTAGTTAGGAATTTAGAGCAAGATGTAATTTATATTTTTGATAAAACAAAATTTGGGAAATTAGTTCAATATTCTCCTCGGGTAGAGGAAACGGTGGATGATGACTTACTTGATATATTTAGTATTAAAGTAGATTCGTATTCACATGATAATAAGATATTGAATAAAATTCTACAAAACCCACCGAATTGGTTAATTGAGAAAGGGGATAAATCAAAACAATCTGAATTTCTTAAAGAATATGTTAGAATAATGATTTATGAGAATTACGAATTCATATTTGATGAAAATTTTGTTGGTTATATTTTAAATTTTGAAGAATAACATATTGAAGTGGTATGGAAATGTTAAGTAAAGAAGAAGCAAAAGAAATACTACTTTCAAACAATCCAGAATATAAGATTCTCTATAATAATGATGAAATAGAGGAGATAGTAGATGGTATCTGCAAAGACATAGTGAAAGTCCGTAAATTTATGAGAGGCGTAGATAAAATGATATCAGAGATTGAACAATCAGACCCAGAATTTGCGAAGATACTCAGAGACTATTTTTATAATTTTGATGTAGATGATGAATACTAATAATTTTTACGATTGTTAACTTTAAAACAAAACAAAAAAACCCCACACAAAATGTGCGGGGTTCGTATAAATTTAAACTATTGTTAACCATAGTTTACTTTTGGAACATCTTGTCCACTGGTACTATTTTCACATTTTCAGCTTTTATGTTCAGTTTGAAAGTAGATATTTCTTTATCTGCCTCATAAACATCGTCTGCTTTAGGTGACTCGTACTCAATAGGACTAGCAGTGTTGTTAACCAAGTCGTTTTTAAATTCTTCTGCCTTCGTAGTTATCATAGCTAATTTTACATTGTCATATTGCAAGTGCTTTTTGATAGCATTATTAACTTGTTCCAATGTCAAATTTCTAATTTTCTCTCGGAAGTGGTTTATATAATTACCACCGTCTTCTACTCCGTAGAACTCCGAATCTACTTGGTAACCAAGTCTTTCGGACGTAGTAGCAGCCCAGTGAATAGAGTACTTGTCTAAGAAATTCTTAGTTGTTTCGAATTGCTCTTTTGTCATTCCGTTATCCACTACCATCTTCAGTTCACGCATAGCTGCTCTGAGAGTAAAGTGTCTGTGCTTGTGTTGTACTGGTCGTAGCCATACTTCGAATAGTTGCTTACTACGAGCATTATTAGGAGATGGTTTGTTGAGTGAACCACCATTTAGGAATCTTTCTATATAAGCGTAATCACCGTAGTTCAATCCCCTCTTATCTCTTATTATACTAAAGAGGTGGCTTGATTGATTTCTATGCTCACCAAACCAAGAACTAAATAGAGCCAAAGCGAAAAAGTCTTCATCGCCACGTAGTACATCTATTGGGAAACCAAAACTTATAGCAGTTGATTGATTTTCTTTCTCTACTAATAGTACTTCTAGACCATTTATTGGCTTAGGATTAATTTCAACTTTAGTTTTGACTGTAGTATCGTGTAGATTGTTTAATCTAGTTTCTACTGACTCTACTAGCTTATCGTCAAAACCACCACCAAGACCAATCACATAGTTGTTCTTGTTGAAGTAATTTTTATGAAAGTCTTTGACATCCTGAAGTGTGATATTCTCAATCCCTTCTACGCTTCCTACCATTAGATGTTCGTAAGGCGTTCCTTCGAAAACGAAATTGTATAGTGAAAATTTGCCTAACTCTTCGTCGCTCGAATAGCGAAGCTCATCTTTCACATAGCTTAAAGTGTTATTCTTTATTCTATTAAAATCATCTTCGTTGAAGGCCGGATTTAGAATAGCGTCTAATAATAATTCGTTGAATTTCTCAAGGTTATCTTTGTGTACTCTACCTTGGAATGTAGTCATTTCCTTATCTACTTTAGTACCGTAACCAGTAGCCATCGGGTATAGTAACTCTAAAATATTAGAGTATTCATTTTTAGTAGTAGATGCGTCAGCCATTAACTGAGCCGTCAGATTAGCTAATCCTTCTTTACCCTTAGGGTCATTCGCAGAGCCAACTTTAAACCATATATTATATGCAACAAGTGGGTCTTCATCAAGTTTCAATAGAACTTTTTTACTTTCCATATCACCACCTACTTCTTCGTTACTTCTACAAGATGTAAAACCAATTCCCACTAAAAGTGCAAGAGCAACCAACTGTATTCTAGTTATATTTTTCATATTATTTTGCTCCCATTAGTTCTATAGTTGTTCTTTGAGAAGCGTTCATTCTCTTAGCTTCGTTTTGTATGTCCTGAGGAGTTATAGATTCCAATGTTTTGAAATACTGTTCTATTACATCCATTCCACCTGTTATAGCTATTAATTTGGCTAAGCTTGAAGTCAGGTTCGAAGGAGTATCAAGCCCCATTAGGAAACCATATTTTTGTCTTTTCTTTAAGTCTTCCAACTTGTTTTTTGCGACTAGGTTGTTTTGGTACCAATCAACAGCATTTTGGATTTCTTTTTTAACATATTCTATATCTTTTTCACTGTTCAACTTAGTGAATATAATTGATAAGAATGGGTCTCTGTTCTGAGGGAAGTAAGGTGAAATAAACTGCACCTTTTGTTCTTTTAGATATAATTTTTTGTAAAGCTCACTATTAGAACCGAAAGCCAAATCGCCAATGAGTTCACGAGCGACAGAAGCTTTACTTTTCGGGTCAAAAGCATCGGCTTTGTAGCCAATACCAA
>JAUHXN010000092.1 GCA_030426865.1 bacterium
CAGTCTTATAAAACATTAAGATAATCAATAAGATAAACAAATATGTCAAATTTGAGAGAAATAGTCAACAAGGACGAGAAATTAACCTCGCAAGACAAGTATTATTGGAACTATATGTACGACCTTGGAAGAGATTTCATTGTTCCCTATTTAACGGAAAAAGGCATATTTAAGTCTGGAGATAATGTTGCAGAAATAGGAAGCGCTGAGGGTGGCGTTTTAGCGGCTTTTATGGATGCTGGTGCAAGTAAAGGTCTTGGAACTGATATAGCAGTAGTAAGGTTAGAAAAAGGTAAGTATATTGCTAGTATCGGTGGTATAGATTTACAATATACTACACATGACATAGTAACTCAAGAACCGTCAGACGAGTGGAAAGATGAGTTCGATTTGGTTCTATTGCGTGATGTAATAGAACATCTGGACGACCCTACATCAGCTTTGAAGAATATAAAAATGGTGATGAAGGACAAGGGGAAACTTTTTGTTACCTTTCCCCCATTCCATTCACCTTACGGTGGACATCAACATACAGTCAAAAGTACCGGTGGTAAGTTCCCATATATTCATCTACTGCCAAAATCTACATTCAATAAGTTTATAGAAAAAGGTGTACCTGCAGATATAGGAGAAGCAAACCGTATATATGATTTGCGATTGACTATACCCAAATTCGAAAAGGCCGTAACTGACGCTGGACTAAAAGTCGTGCTAAAAGAATGTTATTTCCTACGCCCAGTATTCAAAATGAAATTTGGCTTACCTAGCCTAAAAATCAATACACTAGCTAAAATACCATTCATAAGAAAGTACTTGACTTTGGAGGCATCTTATATTCTGGAGAAGGGGTAAAAGGAAATTATGGGAAAAATATTATTATTGCTCTTCTTAAGTATTAACTTGTATTCTAAAGAATGCTATAAATTAATATATCAAGACAGTGATTTCCACCCTGATTATGAGTTTCTAGAATTAGCTAAAGGGGACAGCTCATATTACGTGCTAATTGAAACAAGAAAGTTAAATGGTATACATACATATGAATTATTTGAAACAGATAGTTGTTATGAATTAGAATTAGATTATAAAAGGTCCAGCTTTACTAATTTCCCTTATTTAGTCACTGATAACAAAGATTCACTCAAGAAGTTTTCTAGCTTAGAGATAGGTGTTGAATTTGCAGCAAGTTTGACCAATGTATCTCCAAATCAACATATAGTTTACGAGTTGAATAACTTTGATGATTTAATAAAGAATGTAAAACATTTAAATGATAGATTAGTATATGATGAAAGAATTTATTCTGAGTTTTTTGATATAAATAAACTTCTCGCGAAAACAAGACTATTCCGAAATAATATAAGTGTTAAAATAGATGAATTAGCTAGAATTAGTAATTTTAGTATATATAAGGATTTTATATATGTAGAAAGACAGGACTACACTATTCTTGAATCTATTATTTTGGAT
The DNA here is from genome assembly GCA_030426865.1 of bacterium. Classification (GTDB taxonomy): domain Bacteria; phylum Bacteroidota; class Ignavibacteria; order Kapaibacteriales; family UBA2268; genus PGYR01. The sequence continues at coordinate 1,471 of JAUHXN010000092.1, forward strand.
AATAAGTTAGTTGAGTTAAGGGAATTATTAGAAATTGATACACTTGAATATTTCCAAAAAAAAGCACCTAGGATTATTTACCGAGAACTTTATTACACTGATGTGAATATTTCGATTCCGAACACATTCCTCTTTCACGTTTTCTATAAAGATTTTATTATTATTGCTGAGGTAACTTTCAAAGATTACGAATGGAACAAGTCAATATCATTGTATAAATTTCATCGAGAAAATATTAAAGGATTTCAAATTTATAAGCATGGTGCTTAGTTAGGGCTCTATACATTTAAGATAAATGATTCTATAGGTCTAGAATATATAAGATCTGATTTTATAAATTACACAGAATAAGACTAACAAAAGCCCATCCCTTTGGCTTGAAATGCAAGTAATGGTTATATAATTTACAACCCCTAATGTGGCCAATATCATTTATACTATTCCATTTCTACAGTTATAATGCCTCTACGAGGCACTAAGTTAAAACTCTCTAAGCCTTATTTCAAGAAAGTATAAGACTATACCTTCTTTCTCATTTTAGCCTTCTTATTTGCTCTGAACCTCATATTCAATAGCTCGATTATGAACGAGAACAATACTGCAAAGTATATATATCCTTTAGGAATTTCAAAGTGGAACGCTTCTAGTATTAGCATAAACCCAATCAGAATCAAGAAAGATAGTGCTAGTAATTGAAGTGATGGATGTTGATTAATAAACTCACTTATCGAATTAGCAAAAATCATCATTACAATCAAAGAAATAATGACTGCTATTACCATAATCATCAAACTATCAGACAACCCAACAGCCGTTAATATAGAGTCGAAAGAGAAAACCAAATCGAGCATTACAATCTGGAATAAGGCATTTGCCATTGTTATTAGTTTCTTCTCTTTTTCTCCAGTGTGCTCTATTTGCTCTACTTTATGATGTATTTCTAAAGTACTTTTGACTAATAAGAAAAGACCACCACCTAGTAATATCAATCCTTTACCGGTAATATCAATTTCAAATAAATTGAACAGTGTATTATTTAGTACATGCAACTGTGTGATAAGTGCTAATAATATAATCCGCATTATCATAGCTAAGAACAAACCTAAAACTCTAGCAAATTTCTGTTTTTCAACGGGTAGTTTCTCAGTTGTTATTGATATAAATATAATATTATCAATACCTAATACAATCTCTAGAAAAGTTAAGGTAAGTAGAGCTAATAAATTGTCGACCGTTAATAATTCCATAATTCAATTTTTAATGCTTTGTTGTAATAATTATTTTTTAACTTTCAGTACCAATATGTCAAAATTAACAAATAATCAATATGAAAACATACGACAAACTATCAAAAATCACTTTTCTCAAGAAATATTCTTTTAAATTCTTATTTGTAGCATTTATAGGTATCCACATTCCATTAATTGGACTAATCTTATATTTAGCATTTGGTGGAAATGAAGTTCTGGATCCCATTTCAGTATTCATCGCAGTTCTAATATTTACTCTAGCGGCCACAGGTGCTACTCTATTTATTCTAAACAAACTATTAGAACCCATTATTTTTGCAAAAGAATCACTTAGTGAATATATAGTTAATAAGAAAGCTCCTCAGTTACCGACAAACTACACCGATGAAGTTGGAATTTTATTAAAAGAAATACAATTTTCTATTCAAACACTAGATGAATTATTAGAAGAAAAGCAAGATATGATAGGGCTAATGTCACACGATTTGAAGAACCCATTAGCTGCTGTAATCACTTACTCAGAGTTAATCCCTTCTGCCGATACTGAAGAGAAAAAGTTAAAACTTAGTGAAAAAATAAAAGATGCGGCTGAAGTACAAAGAGATATAATAAATGCTGTGTTGGAACTACTAGAAAGAGAAGAGATAGTCATAACATCAGCAATGATGAGTGAGATAAAATTAGAAAAGATCTTTAATGAACTTAAAACTAGTTATGAAGATTCTCTGAATTTGAAAAAATTGGACTTAAAAATAAATACTAACGGTCTAGACATAAGAGCTAGAGAAGATCTGATAAAACAAGTTTTTTCAAATTTGATAAGCAACTCAATCAAATTTACCCCCGACGGAGGTAATATAAATATAGAAGCCAACAAATTGGAAAATAAAGTTGAAATTAAAATTTCAGATAATGGTATTGGTTTCCCTCCAAATAAATCGAAAGCAATTTTTGATAGATTTACTAAAGAGAAAAGAAAAGGAACGCAAGGAGAAAACACTACTGGCTTAGGATTGTATCTTTGCAACAAGATAGTATCACGCCACTCGGGGACTATAGAAGCAAGCAGCCAAGGTGAAGGACAAGGTTCAATTTTCGTTGTCTCACTACCCATATAAATAAAATTTACATTTTTTTGTTACCATTTTTTGATTGGAGTGTTAGTCTATCAGATTAACATTAACAATTTTAAAAAAAGGAATAATTATGAAAAGAGTACTTATATTAACATTTGTAGCTATTTTAGCTATTACAATGGCATCTTGTGATTGGGATCCAACAGGAATAGGAACTGGTGGCGGTGGAACTGGCAGTGGTAACGATGGTGGTGGACGTGGTGGTGATTCGACTAAAGTTGACAGAGATCACGACAAGAAAGACCGAGAAGGTGTGATGATGGTAAGAGGAATAGAAGGAGACATAATAAAAACTCCTTGTGATTATACTTTTGAAGTTCAGAGTATAATAGTATCTGAGAATACAACTGATGCTGTAACTGACAGAAAAACTGATAGAAGTGTAATAGTTCAAATCCTCGTCACTCATGCTGATGGTTCAGTAGAAGCATTTACATTGACTAATGAAGCACCTAGTGTTACGGTTGGCGATTGTACTATTCATCTGAAAGGTGTTAAGCCATATATTTCAACAGCTTCAGATAGAGCAACGTACGTAGCACACTTTGCTATAACTACTGGCTGATAAATACGTATTTAAAAGTACCTTTGAAAGTCGTTTCCTTTTTTGGAGCGGCTTTCTTAGTTTTAAAACCAAATTTTATAACTAAGATTTGCTATAACTAAAGCTTCACGAAATTCATCAACACTCTTATTTTCAATATTATACCTGAATCCGTAGAACTCTTCGTACATCGACGCATTTATTACTTTCATAGATAATTCTTGAGTTGTCTCATCAGTATTCCATTTATAATTAATAGTTAGGTGTGAGACCAAATATGGGTCTGTTATGCTTGAAAATGGGGTTGACTCGTCATACACCACATCTTGATTCTGGATTGAGTTTTCCAAATCTATAGCAGAAAATCTATCTCCCCCTTGTAAACTTGCTCTCAAGTTTACACCTATAGTACTAGACTCACCAAAGTAGAACTCTTTTCCTATAAGTGCATTAAAAAGTATGTTATTGTTGAATCGTGTATTAAACCACTCTTCACTACCCCCTGTTCTATACTTAGAATCAAAGAATGAAGCTGTTATCAGATAATATAAACCATTATCTATATACTTTTCTAATGTAAGATCAACACCTATATTTCTACCCTCTCCAGTATTTTCGAATCTGTCATTAGAAAACCAATTGTTTTGAAGATTTATAAGTGCATAAGAACTATCTGGAATTACTGGTATATCATATAACTTTTGATAATATGGCTCTATTTTGAAAACTATATTATTACTAATCTTAAACTTATAACCAAGAACGAAGTGATGAGATTTAGTCAAATCTAAATTTTGATTTAATAACGCACCCTCATTATCTCTAATAAAGTAGATATTAATAGGTTCTAATCGACTGTGAAGTCCATAACCGAAACTCAGTTGATCTCCTTTCGAATTAAGTGTGTAGTTTGCTCCAATCCTTGGCTCTATGTTACTATTACCATTTAGTGTGAATCTAGTATAGTTTATACCTAAGTTTAAATTCAGATTATCAAAAGAGAACTTTGAATTTGAAAAAACTGAAAGTAAAGAAGTTCTACCATTTTCTTGTGCTATATTTCCGTATTCAGAATTATCAAACCTTGCTTTCATATCCAAATTGTAACCTAATGATTGATAGGTTAAACCTGTTCTATTCAAGTGATTGTCTGCCAATTTTTCACTCACAAAAGATTTGAAAGTATAGTTAGTGTATGAGTTATCTAGCTTTCTTTCAGGTCTTATTATTTCATTTGTATCCAGTCTTTCTGTGAGCAAATCTATTCCATCTTGAGACATTAAAAAAGATGAGTTTATATAACCTGAATTACTGATAATAATTCTGTTGATGAGACCGATTGTCCCCATATACTGCTGTACTTTCTCTTGTTCTATATCCTGATAATACACTCTAAGAGAAGGGTCTGCCTCTATACTTTGACCAGAATTATCAATCAACCCTATACCCCAAATAGAAAAATTACCCGCCCAATCAGTTGGGATACTAAGTTTGAATGCTAAATCTTGATAATTAGTTCCTTGGGCATCTTCGGGAAGTATAGGTTCTAATAGTCCTAAAGTAGAGTATCTGTAGTTAATCAAATAAGATGAGTTGTTTGAAATACCAAGCGGGCCTTCAGAAGCTAAGTCAATCCCTATTACTCCTACCTCAAAGGAATGTTCGAATTCACTATTATTGCCATTTCTCATTCGTAAATCAAATACACCTGATAGGGCATTAGAATATTGGGCTGGAAAAGCGCCCGTCAAAAAATCAGAGTTATCTAATAAATTACTACTTAGTGCAGTTAATCCACCACCTCCAAAAACACTCAGATTTGCAAAGTGATTTGGTGAGGGTATTTCAACACCCTCAATATTCCATTGTAAAAATTTAGGAGCATTCCCACGTATTACAATTGCATTGTTACTAACACTACTAGCAACTCCTGCAAAAGCAGACGCTAATCGAGCAGGGTCATCAAAACCCCCAGCATAGCGGCTTGCCTCTTCTACACTTAGTAGATGTGAACTTACTACGGTCATTGGGTTAATAGAAATATCTTTCTCTAATTTTGGGGTAACTAGTAATTCATAAGAGTTTGTTATACTTTCAGTTATTTTAAAAACTAAATAAGGGCTTTTAGCGGTAGTTATTTGTTCAGTAATAATAATTTTTGAGTAACCAATATAACTTGCCTGAAAGCTTAATCTTCCTAATGGTACATTTTTAATAGTAAATTCGCCCTTACTATTTGTAACAGCACCTAATTTTAAAGTAGAATCTAATAATTGCACTGTTGCTGATGGTAATGGCATTTCAGTAATAGCATCTATAACTCTACCAGTTACATTTTGGGATTGTTCTGAGTATAATGAACTAGCAATTAGAAAAATAAGAATGATTTTTTTCAAGTTTAACTTCTGAATTGGAAACAAAATATTTTCAATTTATAAGATAAACCTTTACTTATCAATACTGAATATTCAGTATTTTATATGAGACTTAACCTAGTTGCGAACTCAATTGCTTCATGTGAATTAGTAGCACCAAGTTTTCTTAGAATTTTTTGTCTGTGTGTATTGACGGTATGGACACTAAGTGCTAAGTTATCAGAGATTTCTTTACTTGGAAGACCATCTTTGATTAGATTAAGTATTTCTAGCTCTCTATTACTTAATCGTTCGTCTTTTTGAGCTTTACTTTTACCAACCCAATCTCTGATTATCTGTCCAGTTTTTATATTTATTAATTGAGTCTTGAGACCGTCTCTAGTATTCTGTGTAGGTGATATATCTAAAACACTAAGTGTCAACCAAATATTTCCCCTTTTATCTAATTCTAATATAGTATGCTGTTCTATTACCCTTATATACTTATCATTTTTATCTTTTATTCTATATTCATTTTGTAATTTATAATCTCTTCTTTCAGATATATCCACACTAAAAAAAAACTCGAGTAATTTTATACCATTTGAGGTAAGCTCATAATAGTCATCAGGGTGTACCATAGAGTCAATATAAGTTGTATCTTCACTAGCTATTTTGGAAAGATCATAACCGAATATATCTTTAAGATTATATGAGGAATATATATGTGTCTTTTTAAACATATCAAATACAGTCAAACCACTTTTCTTGATAGAAGATATTTGATCCAAAATAGGTAAATGAGATTCGAATTTGGAATAGTCCAAATCCTCCTCTTGCATATCTTGTGAAATAAGTAGTTCTGAGTATCTCATGTATAACTCTTGTATATCTGCCATTATTCCTCCTCAGACCCTACATCAAACCTAAAAGAGACACCGGCGTTCACATACCAATCTCCATCCCCGTAACTATTGTCTTTGCCTATAGAAAAGTCAAGTAGTAAATCATTATTCAAAAGATAACCTATACCAGCATCAAAGTCTATATGATCATTATTGACTACCCCATAATTTGAACTATATTCAGTATTGATGAACCCATAAATCTCAACGTAAGCAGAGAGTTTGTCATTGAAGCTATACGAAGTATTTAATGTGTACCGATAGAAATATTCTGGCATAAATTCATACATTTGAGGTGTGTGATATACCCCAAAGTTACCAGTAAGTGCCAGTTCATTCGTAATCGGTTGCTTTATTAAAATAAATCCCCTGAAACCATAGTCGATAAATTTATAAACATCAGTCTCATAAGGTACAACAAGTTCTAAACTAGCGGCTACAGCAGGAGTAAGACCATCGTGGTCTATGATATTGACCCTAGTCCCAAACCTTAGCAATTCAGCACCGTGTTGATTCCTATCTGCTCTACTATTGTCTTCGTAATTAGTATTATATACTCTATACCCTATGCTTCCATTGATTTCGAGGATATCCAATAGTCCATATCGTATATTAGTCTCATTACCGAATACATTAAAACTATACTTTGGTACATAACTTGGGTCGTTCGAATGGCTAGTATAATCGAAACCCGTTTGTATTTGCAATACGTTCTTGCCTACTGTATGAGCACTCATAGATTGCCCCGGTCTGTCGGAATCTATTGTCTCTTGTTTCTTGGAGAAGGCAAGGTTTGTGGCTACTAAGAGAAGAAGGAGCGTTGTAGTTATTTTCATATTAATTTTATTAGATTTAAGCTGTCTTTAATCACGAGAATATACAATTTACCAAAATAATCCCTATTTTAGTAATCTTATAAATTTGAATTTAAAGTATAATGAAAATATCAGTTTTAGGTTTGGGTTATGTGGGTTTACCACTAGCCGCAGCCATAGCAAAGTTAACTAATCACAATGTATTGGGCTATGATATAGATAGTTCCAAAGTAAATAGTATAAAGCAAGGCATTAGCCCAATTGACGATGAGCAATGTGCTAGAGACCTAAAAGAAATCACTCTGAATGTTAGCAATGAATCATCATCACTAGGCGAAACCGACATATTCATAGTATGTGTTCCCACTCCTGTGCTAGACGATTATATGCCTGACCTAACTCCTGTAATTGGAGCTGTGACTGAGGTATGTAATCACTTGCAAAAAGGCAACGTGATAATAGTAGAATCAACAATTAACCCCGGTGTTTGCGATGAAGTTCTGATACCTTTGGTAGAAGAGAAAACAGGTATGAAAGCTGGCGTTGATTTCGATTTGGCACATTGCCCAGAGCGAATAAACCCTGGAGATACTAAGTGGAATGTCTATAATATTCCTCGTAATATTGGCTCTACTAGTGCTGAGGCAACTAAGAAAACAGCAGACCTATACCGCGAGTTCATAGACGCTGAAATAAATGAAATGCCTAGTCTGAAAACAGCTGAAGCAACAAAGATTATAGAAAATACTTTCCGTGATATAAATATAGCTTTTGTCAATGAATTGGCTAAATCATTCGATGTGTTAGACATAGATTTGAAAACAGTAATAGATGCCGCAGCGAATAAGCCATTTGCATTTATGCCACACTACCCGAGTTGCGGAGTTGGTGGACACTGTATTCCTGTTGACCCATACTATTTGATAGAGAGAGCAAAACAAAGTGGATTCGACCATAAATTCTTGAAGTTAGCAAGAGAGATAAATAACTCAATGCCGTCATACACTATTGGTTTATTAGCAGATGGTTTGAATGAATTTGCGAAGTCAATCAAGGGAACGAAAATCGCATTACTTGGTTTATCATATAAAGCAAATGTCGGTGATTTGCGTCAGAGTCCCTCACTAGTTATGCAAAAAGAACTAATAGAGAAGGGAGCAGACTTGATTATTTATGATCCTCATTTCCCTGAACGATCTAATGTGGACAGCTTAGACAAAGCATTGGCTGATGCTACAGCTGTAGTTATAGCAACTGACCACAATGAATTCAAAGCTATAACTCCT
>JAUHXN010000404.1 GCA_030426865.1 bacterium
AGCTAAAGACATAAAATTCAGTTCTGATGCCAGAGCTCAAATCCTCAAGGGTTGTGAAGACCTTGCAGACGCTGTTGAAGTTACTCTTGGTCCAAAAGGCAGAAATGTAGTAATTGAATAGAATTTTGGTTCTCCATAAATAACCAAAGATGGAGTAACAGTAGCACAATCAATAGAATTTGAAGATAAATTCAAGAATCTCGGAGCATAATTAGTCAAAGATGTCGCTCAAAAGACAAACTCACTCGCTGGTGACGGTACCACAACAGCTACTCTATTAACAAGAGCAATTTTCAAAGAAGGATGCAAAGCAGTAGCAGCAGGAATGAATCCAATGGACTTAAGAAGAGGAATCAATAAAGCAGTAGAAGTAATAGTTGAAGAGTTAAAGAAAATGAGTACAAAAATCAAGACAAATGATGAAATAGCCAATGTAGCAACAATATCAGCCAACAATGATAAAGAAATTGGTAAATTAATAGCAGATTTATTCAGTAAAGTAGGAAAAGAAGGAGCAATTTCAGTAGAAGAGGGAAAGACTTTAAAACATGAGGTAGAATTGGTAGAAGGTCTTAAATTTGATAGAGGATATATGTCTCCTTATTTCTAGACCAATTAGAAGACTCAAACTTGTGAATTTTCAAATCCATTGATATTAATAGCTAATACTAAAATTACTTCAGTTTAAAGTATATATAAATTTTTGGAATATTCTGCTAAAAATGATAGACCATTGGTAATAGTAGCAGAAGATATCGACTCAGAACCACTTTCTGCTCTTATTATTAATAGACTTAAAGGAACATTGAAGCTTTGTTGTGTTAAAACTCCAGGTTTTGGTAATAATAGAAAGAATCAATTAGAAGATATGGCTATTTTGACTTAATCTTAAGTCGTTGATACAGAAATTGGTATGACATTTGATAATGTTGATACTTCTATTTTGGGATCAGCTAAGAAAATCATTATTGGTAAAGATGATACAGTTATTATTGACGGTGCTGGAGACAAATAAGAAGTCCAAAAAAGAATCGATAGTATATAGAGTGAAATGGAACACACTACTTCAGAATATGATAAAGAAAAATTATAAGAAAGATAAGCAAAATTGAGTGGAAAAGTTGGTATTATTAAAGTCGGTGGTGCAACTGAAGTTGAAGTCAAAGAAATCAAAGATAGACTCGATGATGCTATTAATGCTACTAGACATGCTTTAGAAGAAGGTATTGTTATTGGTGGTGGATCTGCTTTATTATATGCTTCTTTGAAATTAAAGGGAATTGAATTAGAGAATTTTGATTAAAATCATGGTCTTAAAATTGTATAAAAGGCTCTTGAAGCACCTTGCAGAAAAATTGTTTAGAATTCTGGTTATGAGGGTTCTGTTGTTGTTTAGAAATTGATTCATGATTAAGATCTTAAATAAGGATATGATGCTTACAATGATAAATATGTCAATATGTTTGAAAGAGGAATTATCGATCCAACAAAAGTAGTAAGAACTGCACTTGTAGATGCAGCATCAATCGCATCTTTAATGATCACCACTGAGACAGCTATTGTAGAGTTACCTAAGAAAGATCAAGGACCATCAATGCCAATGGGAGGCGGTATGGGAGGAGGTATGCCTGGTATGATGTGAAATTAATTATAATTTTATTTAATATTTTGAATAGGAATTGTTTAAGATCGGTATTAAAATTAATTGTTAAGATTCCTTTAAATGTTAATTGGATACTATTTTTGATTTCAGAATGAAGGTATTATTTTAGGTTGACTTTATTATTATTTTTGATTAAATGAATCAAATTTTTATGCTGTAGATTAATAATTTGCTGTTGGGGCAGTAAAATTTATTAATCCTGGATTATAAGCTTATTTTCTAAATACTTCTTAAGTAGCTATTATATTTTTCGAATCATCTAAAAAGTCTTTATCCAAAATTTTATAAAATTTTTCTCTATCTTATTGATCGATGTTTAAATTCT
>JAUHXN010000093.1 GCA_030426865.1 bacterium
CGGTGCAACTATAGTACCATGGCGTGTTACACATGCCTCGATAGCAGACCCTTTACAACGAATTCGTTTCATTATCTTAACTTCTTTTTCCTTTTCTATATCTTCTTTGTGCTTATTATACTCTTCTTCATTGGAAACGAAAAAAGTCGTGTGACCAGAGTCGCCATAAGGTGTTTGAATTACTAAACTATCACCAAGGTCAGAAGAGACTCTTCGTAAATGCTCAAAATTCTCTACTCTTGATAATACATAAGGAACACAAGGGACACCAGCTCTTTCAGCAATTCTATTCGTGTTGACTTTGTTGTCCATAAAGTTTCTCATCTTTGCAGATGGAAATATAATTTCTAATCCGAGCTTCTTTGCTAATCTTTCTGTTTCTTCATTGAACATCAGGAACATCGCTTTCCCTGTAGTTCTACCTCTCTTTCTAGTTACTAAGTAGTCTTGAACTTCAGGGTGCATTAGCAAGTAGTTATTTATATCTTCAATACTTGTGAATTCATCATGAGGGATTTCATTTTTAGGTGAAAAAACATTAGGATGTTGTCCATCAAAACATTCGATATGAGAAATAAATTTAAAACCCTTTATCCATTCATCAGCACCTAATAGATTAAAGTTTGTTGCACTAATGAAATAAATTGGGACTTCATTTTTGTAAAAAAATCGTCTTACATCAGGTACACCATTCAGTACTTCTTTCGTAGTAGCTTTCTTTACTGTTTTTTTCTTAGCCACAGTTTTCTTTGCAACTGTTGTAGTCTTTTTAGCAACGACTGGCTTTTTGGCAACAGTTTTCTTTTTAGCAACGACTGGCTTTTTAGCTTCAGTTACTTTTTTTGATGCAGCAGTCTTTTTCTTAGTAGCAACTGGCTTTTTATTAGCCGTTGTTTTCTTAGTAGTTTCTTTCTTTTTTGCACTCATATATTATACCCTTATTTTATTTTGGCTATTCCAGCAATTGATGAATTAATTTGATCTCGTTTTAATACTTTTTCTTTAAATATTCTCATACCTAATTTCGAATTATAACCATGAACCTCACCCACATCCAAAGCCAACATAAAATTAATGATTTCTTTACTTATCACTTGACCTGGAACTAAAACAGGAAACCCTGGGGGATAAGGAATGAGGAAGGTTGAAGCAACTAGCACACGACCAGAATTCATTGCTTCCAGACAATCTTCTAATAATATATATTCGTAGTTGTTCTCATCATAAGCCAAGTAGTAAGCGGACCTGATATCTCCACCTGGTACTCCAGGCACAGCTTGAAATGAGCTATGGAAGTAACTAAAGTCCGGTAAAGGTGGTACATCTTTCATTAGTGAATGGATTCTTTTTTCGTGTAATTCCAGTTCTTTTTTATTCAATGAACGCAACTCATCATCCAACTCATCAGAAATATTCAATAATGCTTTGATTAAATATGAAACACTCCCTTTGGTAGTCCCGATGTTAGTCATAAATAAAACTGTATTCCTTGATGTTTTATTTATTTGAATACCAAACTTATCCATTAAGTACTTGTTTTTAAAAGTATCACCATCTACACCCGTTTTACCTATGCATAGGGTTATTTTAGTCGGATCTAATACGAATTCATCTTGTTTCCAAGCTTCTTCCATCATATTCCAACCCGTTTCTTTCGTATAATATTCTTGTAACCCTGATTCTCTTCTATTATTAGGAATAAAATTATGAACCGTTAAAACATCAAAATATTTATTAAGTTGTGGGCTGTTTACTATTTTTTCTCTAAGCAACATTGCCATCTCTATACTTTTTTCAACAAATTCAAATCCTTCGAATTGTACTTGTCTTCGCCCTATATCTAATGAAGCTAACATTTGGTAATTGGGTGATGTAGAAGTATGAGTCATATAAGCTTCTAGGAATGTACTTTCAGATTTTCTTCTGAAATCTTCATCCCAAATATGAATCATCGAACCTTGCCTGAAACTGCTAAGAGTTTTATGTGTACTTTGCGTAGCATATACTCGGACCCTTACTAGAGCAGGGTCTGGAAGGGTAGGGCGTTCACCATCTTTCAATTTTTTAATGTGGAGAGTATATTTTCTCTTATATTCTTTGCTCTTGTAGTATTCTGACAGTTTACTTGCTGTGAACATTGCCGTTCTTTGTTTATAGTTTACTCCAAAACTAGCAAATGCAAACCACGCTTCATCCCATAGGAATATCATGTCTGGTTTAATAGCACTTTCTCTACATTATAAACTATCCCATCGAAAGTACAGTTAGTCAATAGTAGCATTTTGACTTTGTCTAATCGTCCTGATTCTTTTAGCTCTAACAACTTGTCGGTTATGTGATTGATAGGTACAGCTCCATACATAGAGTATTCTTGTATAGGGTACGAATCTAAATAGACAGGATAGGCTCCAGCTAATACAAGTCCATAGTGATGAGATTTGTGGCAATCTCTATCAATTAATACAACATCTTTAGGCTTAACCAAGGCCTGGAGGACTATTTTATTCGCTGTTGAAGTACCGTTAGTCACAAAATAGGTATTTAGTGAACCATAAGCATCGCGCGCCTTTTCTTGGGCTCGTTTCAAAGGACCAGTAGGCATTAGTAATGAATCTAAACCTCCAGTTGTAGCTGATGTCTCAGCTAAGAAAAGGTTTCTACCATAGAACTCACCAAAGTCATTTATCCAATTAGATTTGAATACGGAATTTCCTCTTGAAATTGGCATAGCGTGAAACACACCAGTTGGTTTTTGACTATAGTCAACTAGAGCTTTAAAGAAAGGCGTTTCATAGCGTTCTGCTATTCCTCTTAAGATTGTTAAATGCATTTCTTGTATATCTTCTGATTGGTAGAATATACGTTTGAAGCATTTCAAGGTACTATCTTTCAATTTACTTAAAGAAGTATCAGTTACATAATAAACGTCTAATTCAGGTCTGATCTTTTTAATTAAATCACCAAGTGTTGGTCCTAAATCAGTCTCATCTTGTTGAGTAAAGTCATATTTTTTAATACTGTTCACATAAGGAGCAATATTATCACTTATTCTTTTCGAATGAAAATTAGGCGCAAACCTTATTATTACGGCTTGAATACTGTGGTTGAACAAAAGAGCTATTAATGCATCTTGGAATGACTTTTGAATAATAATATCATAAGTGAAATTATCTCCTTTTTCACTTATGCTCTTGTAACTCTTTTTTAGATCAATTTCTTCTTGTTCAGTTATATTATCTATTAGTAAAACGTCGAAATGATTTCTTCTGCTATTGACTATGTTTTCAGATTCTTCTATCAGAGTCAAATCCATTTCATCGTCTGCTAGAGGGTCATTAACTAAGTTGTGTTTGTTACCTACTAATTGCTTACAAGTCTCATTTATCTTATAAGCTAGAGAGCTATATTCTTCTGAATGAAATAAATTACTAATAGATTTTAATCTGACAGTACCAGGAATTGCAAAGTAAGATTCTATATTTGTCAACTCATCTATTAATTGCTTCACCCGGTTTTTAATTTCTTCTTGTTTCGAATTACTTAAATTATTTACATTCAAGGCATGCGAATCAACTTTAAGCCGATTCCAATAGTTTATTCGGAGCTGACTAATATTATAAAATTGGGTTCTTGATATGTTAGTTTTTTTCATTAATTACTTCTTTGAATATAATGCTAGTTTATTACCTTGAGAATCCACAAAAACAGCGAAATAACCAGCATTTTTTGCAATTAGAGTCTTAGGCATTATTATTCTTCCGCCTGCATCTTCAACTCTATTTAGTACTTGGTTCAAATCATCTCCACCATTTAGATAGAGTAGTGGGCCACCTGTACTAGTCTCATTATTAAAACCAGTTGTGATTGCGCCACCTATACCTGTTGTGACTGGGAAAAAAGCTGTTGCACTTTCTTCGTTTACTACTTGTTCCATTTCGATCTCAAATATATAACTATAAAAGTTTACAGCTTGTTGAAAATCGATTGCAGGTATCTCAAACCAACTTACAAAATCCTTTCGAGTTCCGCTTTTGTTCCTCTTCTGTGATAATATACCACCCATTAATAATTCTCCTAATTAATTAAACTAACCCATCTCCTTTGAATCTTACTGGTGTTGGTGGATGCAATATTTTGTCTTCTTTTATCTTTAGTTTAGTCAAAGTCTCTAATCGAGTAGGTTTGATTAAAGGGCCTAAAGAATCTAAATATTCCGATTTGGCTCCTGGATGATAAATATCGAACTCACCTAAATGGTCTCTAAAACTTTTGAGGGGTTGACCTAAACGTAATATTCCTAATTCACGACTTCTTTTTACATGGTCAATATTCAATTCTAGTGGTATTATCTCTTCTGTTCCCTCAGATTGATGAAGTACTCTACCATCAGGGCCACAAACAATTGAACGTCCGCAACCTCCAGTATCTAAGCCGTTAACATCGAAAAAGAAACATTGGTTTACAGATGCCATAGCTCTTACGATTGATAATTCTATATCTCTGTCTATAGTACCTGATAATGTAGGGTGCAATATTACTTCAGCTCCCATGCTTACTAATGTTCTTGTAGTCTCTGGGAACCACATATCATAACAAATAGACACACCGAACCTACCAACATCAGGGACATCGAAAACACAGAACTCATGACCAGGAGCTACACCAACTTCATAAGGGTAGAATGGGAACATCTTTCTGTATCTGGTTACTATTTCTCCATCTGGATTTATAACAGTAGCTGTATTATAAATCTTACCCTCACTCTTTTCGAATGCAGAACCAGGGAGTAGCCAAATACCATACTTTTTTGCAATTTCTTGCATTTCTTCTTCGTAATTATTTGGAAAATCTTGTGCTGCATAGGTAAGAGGCCCATAAGCACATAGCTCGCTGAACATTATCATCTCTATCCAAGGATAAAGATTCATAGTAATGTCTATCTTTAACTTCATCATTTCTATGTTTGGCGTTACTGCAGATACTCTCATTTGTATCCCAGCTATCGAGAACGTATTCATGTTGTTCATTTCGTTAATTTTCTTATTTGTGTTTCTAAAATTGACAAACCTTTTTCTAATTCATCTAGTGTTATAACCAAAGGTGACAGTATTCTTATTATATTTTTATGTGTACCAGCGCTTAATATAATTAACCCCTCTTCATAACATCCTGTAACTATTTTTTTACATATTTCAGTATCAGGGTCATTTGGATTCCCATTATTGACAAACTCAATACCTATCATCGCTCCTACACCACGGACATCACCTATTGCAGGGCACTCTTCTTTTAGCTTAGTCAATCTAGTATGAATAATATCACCAACTAATAGAGCTTTTTCATTTAGGTTTATGTCTTTCATATACTTTATTGTAGCTAGTGAAGCAACACAACTTATAGGACTACCTATATATGTACCACCAATAGACCCAATAGCTGCAGAATCCATTATTTCAGATTTGCCAACTACAGCGGCAATTGGTAAACCTGAGCCCATGGATTTTGCATAAGTACTTATATCAGGTACTACTCCGTAATGTTGCCAACTTGCCCAATCACCTGTCCTGCAGAACCCACTTTGTACTTCATCGAAAATAAGCATAACACCATTTTCATCGCAGAACTTTCTTAGACCTTCTAGATATGCTTTTGGAGCTGGGTTAAACCCACCTTCACCTTGTATTGGTTCTATTATAATCGCAGCTAGATTATTAATATCAACTAAATTCAATGTACTCTCATTAAGCAATCTTAATTCATCTTGTACAAACTCATCTATAGTCCTACCATTACCTTTCTGATAGAAATTAGGGAAGGGTAACCTATAAACTTCTGGTGCAAAAGGACCACATTCAATTTTATAACTAACTTTACTTGTCAATGACATAGCCATCATAGTCCGACCATGATAGGCATCTGAGTAACACAGTATTCCTTGTCTTTTCGTAGCTTGACGAGCAATTTTAATTGCATTTTCTACAGCCTCTGCACCTGTAGAAACTAACATTGCCTTAGTTTTATCACCATGAGGTAATAATTCTACTAGCTCTTCACAAAGTTGTATATATGGTTCGTATGTAACTACATTGAAACTTGTATGTATGTACTTACCAGCTTGTTCTCGTATAGCTTCTACAACAGGTTCGGGGCAATGACCTGCATTGACAACCCCAATTCCTCCAGCAAAATCGATAAGTTCTCTTCCATCAACTTCAGTAATAATAGCACCTTTCGCTTCTTTTACTGTTGCTACATTGAATACTCCAACTCCGTTGGCTACTGACTGTTTTCTGCGTTCAAATAATTCCACAGACTTACTTACTTCTTGTATCATAGATTTATTTTATAAAGTTCGAAATGTTTTTAATTACAACTATTTATCATATACAGATTACGATTTTTTTTTATTAAATGCAATTAATATTTTTAATGGATTTCTTGTTTGTGAATACTAAATGAATAGAATAAAGCACTATGATGGTATTGCGGAAATTGTATGATTGAGTGAAGATAAAAAAAAATCCCATCTATAAAAACAGACGGGATTGCAAGCTGAGAGTTATATTATTATAACTTAATTATAAAAAATAAATTTTCTTAGTTAGGTAAAACAGATACCCAAGTTCTATTATTTGCTTTCTTTTCGAATTTAACAGTACCTTCAGCAAGAGCAAAAATAGTGTAATCTTTACCAAGACCTACATTGACACCTGGCTTATACTTTGTACCAAGTTGTCTTACAATGATATTACCAGGAATCACTTCCTCACCACCGTATTTCTTTACTCCTCTTCTCTGACCTTGTGAGTCTCTACCGTTTTTAACGGATCCTTGACCTTTCTTGTGAGCCATGCTTTTCTCTCCTTAAACTGATATGTCAGTAATTTGAATTCTTGTGTAATGTTGACGGTGACCATTTAATTTTTGGTACCCTTTTCTTCTTTTCTTGTGGAAGACTAGAACTTTTTTATCTCTTTTGTGTTCTAGTATCTTACCAGTAACTTTAGCACCATCAATCAATGGGCTACCGAAAGTGAAATTTCCATTATTTTCGTTCAATAGAACGTTAGAAAATTCAACGCTATCACCAGGGTTACCTTCTAATAAAGGAACACTTAGTTTTGCATCTTTTTCAACTTCGTATTGGAAACCAGCTATTTCTACAACAGTTGCCATTTGTTTTTCCGATTGTAATTTTTAATAGACTTCAAATATAATTGTTTAATTATTTATATACAAGAAAATAACTACACTTTTGTGGAATTATTTTTCTAAATCGTATGCTATGTGCATCAGTGCATCACCCTTATGGACTACTGGAGAGTAGTTTAGACCTATTATACGAGCAGATCTAGTTGAAAATATTTCAAATTCTTCGTGACCAAATGGTTCAGCTATATGGCCTAATTTTTCTTTTCTTTTTATATCTTGACCTAATTCTGCTATTGATACGAATAAACCAGCATATTTTGCTCTTAGCCAATCACTTTTTAAATATATTTCAGATGGCTCGTTTTGTTCAGGCGCTTCGTCTATCATATTTAGATGTTTCATCAATCTTAGTGTACCGTCTATTCCTTCTTGTATAGCGTGTTCTGAGAACCTAAGTGATTCACCACCTTCATATACAAGTATGTGTTTACCTTTCTTATGTGCCGCCTTTCTGAAAGAGTTCTCAATCAACGGTGAATTGAGTATCATCGGAGCACCAAATGCTTTAGCAAGTATTTTATTTTCGGGAACACTAAAAGTACATCTTACTTGCGGATAATTCGCTCTGGATGCACCACCAGTATGAAAATCTATTCCATAGTCTATCTGAGGGATTATTTGATGCATCAAAGTATGTGCTATTAGCTTTGCCAAAGAACCACTTTTGTTCCCTGGAAAACTTCGGTTTATATCTTTACCGTCTGGAACTCCACGTACATTCTGTAAGAACCCATAAGCATTAACTAAAGGCATAGCAATTACGCTTCCTCTTTGTGGAAGTATCAATCCACTATTAATCATTCTTCTGATTATCTCTATGCCATTAAGTTCATCACCGTGTAGCCCACCTGTCAACAATAGGACTGGACCATCTTCTCTAGCTCTGTATATATGAACAGGAAGATTGATATTAGTATAGGTCGGAAGTCGAGCTATTTTTAAATGTACTTCTTCTATTTCACCTAAGTGAACTTTTCTTCCGGCTATATTAATAGTTTCAGGCATTATATTACATTCTTTTCGTTTGAATAAATAAATTCAGGCTCTGAATTCAAATTTATAGTATCCTCAGATATTATACATTTTTCAAGACCTTTCATCTCAGGGACTACATACATAATATCTAACATAGCTGCCTCGACCATTGATCTTAGACCTCTTGCACCAGTCTTACTTTTCATGGCTTTGTTAGCTATAGCTTTCAATGCTTCTTCTGTAAATACTAATTCAACACCTTCGTAAGCGAAAAGCTTTTGATATTGTTTTATTACTGCATTCTTCGGCTTAGTTAATATGTCTAACATTGCTTCTTCACTTAGTGAATTGAGAGCAGTTATAACTGGCATACGTCCTACTAATTCAGGTATAAATCCGTACTTCACAATATCTTCAGCTTCTACTCGGTTGAATAAGTCATCTTTTTCTTCGCTTAGATTTTCATCATCGTCAGTCACAAAGCCGACAGTCTGTTTCTTTAACCGTTGAGAAATAACCTGTTCTAGACCATCAAAAGCACCACCTAATATAAATAGTATATTAGTAGTATCTACATATATTAACTTTTGTTCTGGGTGTTTTCTACCGCCTTTCGGTGGTATCCCTGCTTTAGTGCCTTCTAATATTTTGAGTAGTGCCTGTTGTACACCTTCGCCAGAGACATCACGAGTGATACTCGAAGACTCACTCTTACGACCAATTTTATCAATCTCATCTATGTATATTATTCCTCTTTGAGCAGCTTTCTCATCATAATCAGCATTTTGTAATAATGCTAGTAATACTGTCTCAACATCATCACCTACATAACCTGCTTCTGTTACAGTTGTAGCATCAGCTATAGCAAAAGGAACATTAAGAGAGCGAGCTAAAGTTTTAGCCAATAAAGTTTTACCAGTTCCAGTTGGGCCCAGCATCAGTACATTACTCTTTTCTAATTCTACAGAATCAAACTCATTATCTAATTCTTGATTCGATATTCTTTTATAATGATTATAAACTGCTACTGATAGCACTTGCTTTGCTCTTTCTTGCCCTATAACATATTCGTCTAGCTTTTCTTTTAATTTTTTAGGCGTGGACAGATTAATGTCAAAGTTAATAGAAGATTCTTTCTTCTTATTGATAGATAGTAACTCATGAGAGGTATTTATACATACATCACAAATATAAACTTCTTGTACCCCTTCTATAAGACTCTCTACTTCTTTCGAATTTCTACCACAAAAAGAACAAGTCACTTGATGGGGATATTTACCTTTTTGTCCACTCATGCTAATTTAGTACCTGGTAAAAGAATTTTATCAATTAATCCATATTCTTTCGCTTCTTCGGGAGTCATATAATTGTCTCTGTCAGCATCTTTTTTAATTTGCTCTGCATCTTTGCCAGTGT
>JAUHXN010000405.1 GCA_030426865.1 bacterium
AAGAAGATTTACCATAATCATAGAGACTATTAACAAGAGGTTCATCAGGATAGAATGGTTATTTAGAAATTAATCTTAATAAAACACCAGAAGGAAGAGTTTTGAATATGAAAGCTACTGGAAATGATGGTAAAAATGTAGAGTGGAATGGACCAACTACATTCAAAGCAGGTGAAAGATATTATTTCTTAGTAGGATTGGCAAATTCGATTGGTAATTCACTTAGACCAGTCTATATAGATAGTGTTGGTGGTAATGATTTTGCTGTTCTTAATGATAATTTCTAGTATGATTTTGGACCTTAAGACATTACTCTATTCTCTAATAATCCATAAACAGTTAGAACTGATGGATATATCAATATGTATAGATTTATAGCATTCGATTCTGGTTCACCAGCTATAAATTTCTTTAATAAATACTCTTCAAAACCACTGAGAGATTAAATAAATGAATTAGGAACTCCATAAGACAAATTATGTGCTTTAAGAACCTCTTATTATGAACAAGCAGGTTGTATTTTCTGTAAAAATTCTATAGTAAATGAGAATAGATAATGTATTAGATATTGTCCTCCAGGTTTTAAAAATGGTCTTAATGATATATGTGTTCCTTGTGTTGAGGATAATTGTTCTGAAATAAATACTGTATCTTGGAACTTTGATAGAGTTGATAATGATACTTGGAAATTGACTCCAAATAGAAGAATATTGAATTTCAATGAAGTAGACTATAATAGACTATTTAATATATAAATTGATGGTGAGTAAGATTCTTCTGATACTTTCAAATATGAAGTAACACCAAATGAGGATACTTAAGAAGTATTAGTTGACTTTGACTTTAGAGATCCTGTTAGAGATGATGACATGGTTTTAAATGCATCTCCAGATCCTGAAACTCCAATATTTGATGTTAATAGAAACTTAGTTAGAGGTTCAACTGATGAAGAATATATTGATAGAGTATGTTATGTATCTTCTAAGAGAGAAACTGCCATGAAAACATTAGCATTTATCATATTATGTTTCTTTATACTTACATTTGTTGTTCTATTATTGGCTACATTCTGTTGTTGGGGTAGATATTATGATTTGGGTGGTTTATGGAAGTTCTTTTTACATCATTGGATGAAATTATAGTTAGTTGCTTTCTTATTATTCCTATGTGTATATATGCCATGTTGTATAAAAGCTTTCTTACACACTCTATATAAATATGCTGTCTCTTGGGATCATCATCTTAGAGAATGGATCGATGAAATGCACGACTCTTCTGACTATAATGAAGGTTTTGTGGAAAAAAAAACAGCCTGATGAATGTTGGCGGTTCATCAGGCTTTGTAAGTCCACTTATGGACGCTAAACGTGCTTTTCCCTAACACATTACAAACATAGGCATAGCCATATTCGATCCAATGGAAAAAAAAAGACAAAAGTAACAATAGAATTACACCCCATTTTGCTCGATTTTTAGCCTTTGCCCTTGAGATTGTGAAAAATCGAGAAATTTCCCAAAAAAATAAATATATAATATATACCTGACTATCAACTATTTATGCGCTTTTACTTGATCATACATGAAAAAAAAAGATGATATTTATATAGGTCACGCTATGGAAATCGTTGGTTAAATTGGTAAATAATGGTAATATCCTAAGCAGGGTAAATCTTTAATTTTTTTCTTTGGATCGCATAAGAGAAATATTTCAGTCTCTATCAAAAACAGAGATTCGCTATCTCAAAAGTTATCTTTCGGCGTTTCACAACCGTGGATCGAATAAAGCTTTTGAAATGGTGGAACTAATCGAGAAGTCTCCAGATTTTTCGAATGGAGAGATGGCACAGGCTTTATATAACAACCCCAAGTCCAAAGCCTTCATCATGCTTAAGAGCAGGATCATGGAAAAAATGTTGGAAACCCTGAGCCTTAGCGTAAATTTTCACAATAATCCGGCATTTAAA
>JAUHXN010000406.1 GCA_030426865.1 bacterium
ACCTGCTAGACATAAATCTAAGCTTGGTGGTTTAACAGCCCAAAGATCCTCACAAATCTCTATGCCTACTCTAACGTCAGGTCTTTCTTCTGATTGAAGTATAATATCACTCCCAAAAGGAAGAGTTTCATTGTTTATTTTTATAGTATCGAATCTCCTATCTACATCAGAAGAGAACCAACGTTCCTCGTAAAATTCATTGGTGCTAATAATATATTTTTTAGGGATTATCCCTATTATCTTACCTTTATTGATTGCGACCGCACAGTTAAACAATCTACCAGAGCTTCTAAGCGGTGCCCCTACTACTATTAGAGCATCTATATCTTCAGATTTAATTTTAATTTTTTCCAGACTTAACTCAACAGCGTCTAATAATGATGAATTAAAAAATAAATCATTACAAGAATATGAGGATAATGCTAGTTCTGGGAATAAACATATATCAGCTTGTTCATCGTTAGCAATTTCAAGCAAAGACAGAATATGCTCTGTATTGAAATCTACATCAGCTACCCTTACTTCAGGAGAAGCATTGAAAATTCGTAGATAATTATAATTTCTTAGGTTTATTTTCATAATACTAATATAGTTATAATATGATTAGAAATGAAAACAGTTTATATTTTAAAATAAACCTCTCTATGTACCGTTTCTTTGGTACGTGTCTTATTTATAACTACATACGGAGTCTATTATGTTACGATGGGTAGTTACTTTCTTGGTTGTCGCTATTATTGCGGCCATATTTGGTTTTAGTGGTATTGCAGCTGGTGCAGCATCTATTGCTAAAATATTATTCTTTATTTTTCTAGTATTATTTGTTATCTCTCTTATATTCGGTGGCATAAAAGGTTTCAAAAAGTAAACTCTGTCATTGAAAATTGTTTAACGCACACGAGATTGACCAAATTAATGGTAGTCTCGTTTGTGTTATAGATATTAGTATTTTGTTTTAAAAACTCAATTGGTTAATTTTCAAAACAAATATTCAATAATATATAATCATAAATGACAAATCACGAAGATGTAGTAATAATAGGTATAACCGGAGGTATTGGCTCAGGTAAATCAACAATTGCTAATTGGATAAGAGAAAAAGGTTACCATGTTATTTCAAGCGATGAAGTTGCAAGAGATCTAATGCAAACAAATATTGATTTAAAAAATAAGCTCATTGCTAATTTTGGAGATGATATATATCTAGAAAATGGTGATTTGAATAAATCATTACTTTCAGATATTATTTTTGATGAAAACAAATCACAAGTTAAAAAAGTTAACCAAACTGTTCATCCCTATGCAATTGAAGCTATAATGAATCAGCTTGAAAACCTGGCTAACGAAGGTAATAAACTATTATTTGTAGAAAGTGCATTGATGTTTGAGTCAGGTATGGCAGAGGGATACGATTATATAGTCACTGTTTTTACTGAAGAAAAAAATGTATTAGATAGGGTAAAATCTCGAAGTGGATTGAGTGAAGAAAAAACAAGAACAATAATGAAATCACAGTTAAATCCAATTGAAAAAAAGAAACTAGCCGATTTTGTTATTGATAATAATGGGACAGTCGATGAATTGCGTGTTTCATTCAATTATTTGTTCCCGATATTAGAGATTTTGCCACCAAACGATAGTGATGAAGAGGAATAATAGATTTCTTTTTAAAACCGAATATTACTAATTTTGCATAAATAAAATCAATAAACATTAAACGGGTAATAAAATGCAATTATATATAGATACGGCAAACATAGACCATATAAGAGAAGTGAACGAAATGGGTATCATTTCTGGTGTTACTACTAACCCCAGCTTACTTGCAAAAGAAGACCCTAATGTAGATGTAAAGAAAAGGATATTAGAAATTCACGAACTTGTGGGTGGACATTTATCAGTTGAAGTAAATTCAACTAAGAAAGATGACATGTTAGCGGAAGCTGATGACAT
>JAUHXN010000094.1 GCA_030426865.1 bacterium
AAAAGTACTTAACGAATTATTTGCGGAAAACACCGAAGTTGGTATAACCGCCATACCATCTGGATCAATTAATGAGATTGGATTATTCATTAAAGGGTTATATGGTGAAGAATAAGAAAAGTTGCTGTCTTTTGGATCCCTCTTACCGAAGATAGGAAACTCTGTATCTAAGACTCGTGCATTAAAATCCATCATGCTACCATCAGAACTAATATTCTTTTCCTTCTCCATTCCATTGAAGCCGTAGCGGTAATCGTCTGCGGCGTTGTAGATGGCGTTAGTGCCGTACAACTTACCGTATGGGTACATATTGCTTATGTTCTTATAGTCAGCTATCACTGTTCTTACGTTTCCTAGGTGGTAAAAATTCCCCTTTTTTAAAAAAGGGGTGGCTCCCGCTATAAGCGGGAGACGGGGTATTTACATATCCACTAAATTTGTTATTATCTGATTTTTTAAATCCTGGATTACATTATCCAGATTATGCTTTACATCTAAATCAGAATATCTTATAACTGTCAAACCAAGACTTTTTAAATAGTTGTCTCTAATCTCGTCTTCTTCCAATTTTTCATTGTGGCTTACACCATCTATCTCAATTACAATCCCAAGTTTTTTAATATAAAAATCAACTATGTAATTTCCTATTATTTTCTGTCTGTCGAAGTCTAGATCAAGTATTTTCTTTCGTTTAACTTCATTCCAGAAAAGTACTTCTGATAAAACGCCCTGTTTACGAAGTTCTCTTGCTCTTTGTTTTAGTTGAGGGTTTGTAGGTAAGTTTAATATTCTTTGTTTGAATTTATAGTTGCTCATATTGTTATTTTTGAATTTATTTAATGAACACCCCGTCTCACGCCTTAGGCGTGATCCACCCCTCTTTCGCTACGCTTAAAGAGGGGAATTCCCATTGGCGGTAATCATCAGCGGCATTATAGATGGCGTTGGTGCCGTACGACTTACCGTAGGGGTACATATTGCTTATGTTCTTCACGTCAGCAAAGTATCTCCAAAACTGTATTGGACTCGAATTATAGGTCGGGTCTGGGTCTTTCACATCGCTTATCACTGTTCTTACGTTTCCTAAGTGATCTTTTATCTCAAACCTACGAAAATCTGGTATTCTTTGTTGAGTTTGGTAACTATCTCTCATTTTTTAATCAGAACTGAATCTGAATTTATTATCTTAATTAAATTAATTTCAACAAATTCTACTTGTTTTGATTCTATTCCAACTTCTATATTGACTATTTGTCCAATTTCTTCTTCACAACGACAACTAATAACTGCTTTATTTGATTCATTTAAATCATATGAATAACTAGGATCTTTGTTTGCAAAGTTAATGTATAATATTGAATCGGATATTTCAATATATTCTGGAATGTATAAATAAATCTCTTCATATAATGAGTCTTGAAAATAATAATTTTGTTTTTTCCGAATGTGATAATTTGAAAACTGAATTCCTTTTTCATTGACAAGGACTTTAATCTGAAGTAATTCTTCTTTTTGGTTTATGCTTATAATTTCAACCGCATTTAGTTTGTTTAAAAACAGAATACTTAGAATGATTAAACTTATTACTTTTAAATTATTTTTCATCATGGTTTATCCTCGTTGGACTGCCTTTCTCTTTAAGATATCTATCTTGGTATTTTGTTCCTTCACCAGGTTTTTCATCAGGGTATTTTTTCCCATCGGCTGTTCATATTATATGGAAGTCGGGTTTTATTTAACCAAATATATCAAATCCTTATATAACAATAAAAAAAAGGAGCCAATTGGCTCCTTTTTAATTTCTATTTCTCTTTACATCTATTAGTGCTTGAAGTGGCGCATACCAGTGAATATCATCGCTATGTTATTATCATTAGCAGCTTTTATCACTTCGTCGTCTCTTACAGAGCCACCGGGTTGTATAACAGCTGTTGCTCCTGCCTTCACTGCTTCTAGTAGTCCATCAGCAAAAGGGAAGAACGCATCGGAAGCAACTACGCTCCCTTGTAAGTCTAGCTCCATTAGCTTCGATTTTTCTACTGCTATTCTCGATGAATCTACTCTCGACATTTGTCCAGCACCTATACCTAGAGTTCGGTCGCTCTTGCCATATACAATTGCGTTAGACTTTACGTGCTTACAAACTTTCCAGTTAAACATAAGTGCTTGCCACTCATCGTTTGTTGGCTCTCTGTCAGTAACTACTTTCATCTCTTCGTTATTTATCAAGTCTGCATCAGTTGACTGAGAAAGCAACCCTCCTAGTACTGATTTTAGTTCATACCCTTGGGCATTTTTCAGCATATCATAGTTAAGCTTAATTAAGCGTCTGTCTTTTTTCTTAGAAAGGTGTTCTAGTGCCTCGGGAGTGAAATCTGGAGCTATAAGAACTTCTGTGAATATACTATGTATTTTCTCTGCCATCTCTATATCTAGAGTCTTGTTCATTGCTATTATACCACCGAAAGGCGAAACTCTATCAGTAGCAAAAGCATTGTCATAAGCCGTTACTAAGTTGCTTCCACGACCAACTCCACAAGGGTTAGTATGCTTGATTATAGATACTGTTGGTTCTTCGTCATCAGAAAATTCGTTGATTATTCTTGCTGCCGAGTCTATGTCTATTATATTATTATACGATAGTTCTTTACCGTGTAGTTTTTCAAATATTTCAGAAATATTCCCATATAGCGCAGCCGATTGATGTGGATTTTCACCATATCGTAGGTCTTGCTCTTTCTTGAATGAAATATTAATAGTTGGTCCTAAATCAATTTGATTGTGCTTGTTAAAATAGTTAGAAATAATTGAGTCATATCTAGCAGTATGATTGAATACTTCACCCGCCAATTGTACTCTCAATCCTTCCGATAGAGTGCTTCCGTTACTTTCTAGTTCATTTAGAACAGTATCATATTTATCAGGATTAACGACTACTGCAGTCCATTTGTAGTTTTTAGCCGCTGCACGAAGCATAGTAGGGCCACCGATGTCAATGTTCTCTATCATCTCATCGTGTGGAGCATTTTTCTTTAGTGTTTCTTCGAATGGATATAGATTTACTACAAGCAAATCAATTGATTTCAAATTGTGTTTTTCTAGTTCGTCTATGTGATCTTGCTTACCCAAATCTGCCAATATACCTGAGTGTATTGCGGGATGCAGAGTCTTCACTCTACCGTCCATTATCTCTGGGAAATCAGTCAATGCACTTACAGATTGTACCGGGATTCCTGCGTTAGCTATTGTTGCTTTTGTTCCACCGGTTGAGTATATATCTATATCTAGTGAATCTAATCTTCTTGCAAATTCTACTACTCCAGTCTTATCTGAGACTGATATTATTGCTCTTTCTATTTTATGTGTTGAGGGGGTTTTCATTTATCTTTTTGTTTTATTTTGAATTAGTTACTACAAAATTAATAAAATAATAGACTCTTATCATTACCTTTCTACAATTGAGTTATACACAGTCAATTTATGATGCAATAAAAGTGATAATCGACTTGTAATAGCGGCTAATTCGGAATAAACTGCAATATCATTGATTTTATTCGTTCTAAGTAAGTATAACAAGTTTGTTTAATTATATGATGGAGTGTTAATATGGATAACTTAGAGATTAAAGGAAACTGGAACGAAATCAAAGGAAAGTTGAAACAAGATTTTGCAGAACTAACAGATAATGATTTGACTTATGCTGAAGGAAAAGAGGATGAGTTATTAGGTAAAATACAGCAAAAACTCGGTAAAACTAAAGAAGAAATTAAGCAAAAAATTGCTAGTTATACTAGAAGTATTTAAAACACAAAATTAAAGCACCTTTTTTTAAGGTGCTTTTTTTATATTTGAATATTACAATTAATAATGTAGAAATATGATTTTTGATAACCCTTTATTCATTATACCAATCCTTACTGGTCCATTAGTTATTATTATAATGCTAATTACATTGAAGTATCCTCCTAAGAAGGTAAATTCACTCTATGGTTACCGTACAAAGCGATCAATGGTTAGCCAAGAAGCATGGGATTTTGCACAGCCATATTCAGGTAAACTGATGATTAGGTATATGATTATATATACACTTACAGCTTCTTTAGCAGTGCCTATGAAAGATCTAAATATGATAGTTGGGGTATTTCTTTCAATTCTTACTATGATATTATTTATGGCAATACCAATTATCAAAACTGAGAAAGAGCTAAAAGCGAGATTTGAGAATAGAAACTGAGTCTTGTTCGATCTTTTGAATTAATTTCTTAGAAAGAAACTCACCGATATCTTTATGCATTTCCTGATTCCAATGCCCATTAGTCTTTGTAACCTTCCAATAATATGGATCTTTTCCAAGTTTACGAAGAGAGTCCATGAACTTACTAGTATCCCAATTAGTTATACCAAGTCTATTAACTTCATCTTCAAAAGCTTTATAAAATGGTATATAGTCCCGATTGATGATTATCACGTTACTATCTAAATGACTCAAGATTTTATTTACCATAGGTAGTGGCTTGTAGTTAGGGTCTGGTGTGAAGGACTTTTTCTTAGGTACAAACCAATCATAGACTTTCCCAAATAAAATAGAAGGTACAGGGTGTTTGTCAGTTGTATGCTTAGCGTTTTTTAACATGTTTAATAAAATCGATTTTGCTAACATATCTTGAACGAAAATATATCGTTCTATTTCTTTTCTATCAAATTCGATTGAAGCTATAAGTGAATCATTTTCCTCTTTTGCATACGGGTAAAGAGGAGATAACTTTTCTAAATGAAGGTCTCCGTTTGATACAAAGTAGAGTACTAACGCAGGATTAAATTGATCAACTAATAGCCGCTGATAAGCAAAATTATGACTGATGTTGAACCCAGCACGCCCGAAATTTAAAACATCAAATGTATAACCTTCGAAATGTTCTTCTAGTCTTTTCTCTATAATGTTGCCAAAATAATCACGCTCGAATATCTGGAATGATTCGACAAAAGAATCTCCTACTAAAGCTATATTAATATGATTTTTACTAATTGTGTCAACTTCATTACCTATAAATCGACTCTGATTTGTTCTAAATATTCCAAACCCTTCATTGAAAAAAACAGTCTCAATATTATTTGGTAGTCCCTTACCTATATCTTCGTAGTATTTTCCTAGAGATGCTTCTACAATTTTGGCATTATTTATAAATAATTCGCACACCAAGAGGGTAACAAATGCTGATAAAATAAAAAGGGCGATATGTTTTAAAGTTTTTGTCAAATTTTAAAATTGGAAATATATAAAAGGTAATGGTTTTGATTGAAAAATATAAATCAGTGTCACAACAAATAAGCTTATTAATATACCAAATCGGATTGATATTGATTTGAATCTGAGCACAAATGTATGTCCAAATCTATTTTCAATAATATCTAAAGCAAAAATCAAAACGAAATACGAAAGTAGTATCTGGGTGAATATATGTGCATATTCGCTCGCTTGCCAATCAAATAAAGCAGAGAATATCTGCTGAGTTGACTCCCACGATGTGGCTCTGAAAAACAACCAAGTAAACGCTACTAAAACAAAAGTGAGCATAACTTTCGGTATATCTTTGAGTCTAGTTATAGGGTCATACTCTGTTTTCCCCTTGCTGAAAAACTTGTGTGCTGCTAAGTAGAAACCGTGCAATCCACCCCAAATAACGAAATTCCAACTAGCTCCGTGCCACAACCCACCGAGTAGCATAGTTATCATTAGATTGACATAAGTGCGTGCTTGACCTTTTCTATTACCACCAAGAGTAATATACAGATAATCTTTCAGCCAAGAAGAGAGTGATATATGCCACCTACGCCAAAACTCAGTGATATTTCTTGATAAGTAAGGTTGCTCGAAATTTACCATTAGCTCTATGCCTAGTAGCTTAGCAGTACCTCGAGCTATTTTGCTATACCCCGAGAAATCAGCATAAATTTGAATACCGAAAAGTAGTACAGCTGCAATTATTTCTATGGATTTATAAAGATGTAGGTTCCCAAATATATGATCTACGATTCTGCCAGCAGTGTCGCCTATCATCACCTTTCGGAATAAACCGAGAACTATAAGAGTAGCACCTTCTTTTAATTGATCTTTAGTTGGGCTTAGTTTATTATATAATTGGGGTAATAGATCTTTTGCTCTCTCAATAGGACCTGCTACTAGTTGCGGGAAAAATGATACGAATAAAGCGAAATCAATAATATTATTCGTTGGCTCTAACTTCTTTCTATATATATCAAAAGTGTAAGAAAGGGTTTGAAAAGTATAAAACGAGATTCCAACAGGAAGAATAATATTCAAGTGAAGCGAGTCAACATTCCCACCCATACCATTTATCATAGTTTGGAAACTATCTATAAAGAAATTGAAATATTTGAAGAACCCTAATATACCTAAGTTCACACTTAAACTAGTATAAAGTAACAGCTTCCTTCTCTTTTCATCTTCTGTATTGTGTATCCACAATCCGATATAATAATCGACTATTGAAGATAATAACAGTAATAAACAAAACCGCCAATCCCAATATCCATAAAAAAAGTAACTAGCCGCTAATAGGAATATATTCTTATACGATTTCTTTGGTAGCAAATAGAATATAGGTAAGACTATAGCAAGGAAAAACAAGAATATAAATGAATTAAAAAGCACCTAAGTTGGTCTTCGTTTATTTTGTTAATAGTATCAGTGTCAATTACAAATTAATGGAATTTTAGAATAATTCATTATCTTGATAGATAATAAAAACTAAAAATCTGAAAAGAAATGTTCAAAATACAGAATTATATAAACGGGGAGCTAGTAGCTCCTTTGAATGGTAAATATTTAGATAATTATGATCCTTCGGTAGGCGAGGTATATTCGCTAATTCCCGATTCAGATTCTGCCGATGTAGATATGGCGGTCAAAGCTGCAAAATCCGCTTTTCCAGCTTGGTCTAATCTGTCGAACGAACAAAGACACGATTTTATAATGGCAATCGCTGATGGTATAGAAAGTAGATTCGAAGAATTTGTAGAAGCTGAAAGCAGAGACAATGGCAAGCCAATAAAGCTAGCTCGGAAAGTAGATATTCCACGTGCGAAATCCAACTTCAAGTTCTATGCTACTGCTGTTATGCACTATTCTAGCCAGTCGCACTTTATGCCGGAAGAGCCAGCTATCAACTATACTCTAAGACAACCCCTAGGTGTAGTGGGATGTATATCACCTTGGAATTTGCCACTTTACCTATTCACTTGGAAGATTGCCCCAGCTCTAGCTACCGGCAATACAGTAGTTGCTAAACCAAGCGAGATTACGCCAATGACAGCTTACTTACTTTCTGAGGTTTGTAAAGAAGCTGGACTTCCTAAAGGAGTTCTGAATATAGTACACGGCAACGGACCTACTGCTGGTGAGGCAATAGTCCAACATGACGATATACAAGCGATTTCGTTTACAGGTGGAACTAAGACAGGTGAGCATATAGCAAGAATAGTCGCACCGAAATTCAAGAAAATGTCTTTGGAATTAGGTGGAAAGAACCCGAACATTATATTCGATGATTGCGACTATGACAAAGCACTAAGCACTAGCGTTATCTCATCTTTTGCAAATCAAGGGCAGATATGTCTTTGTGGTTCACGAGTATTCATCCACGAATCTATATATGAGAAATTCCGTGATGATTTCGTAGCGAAAGTGAAAAAGCTAAAAGTAGGTGACCCAATGGAAGGAGACACATCACTAGGTGCAGTAGTCTCCAAACCACATCAAGAGAAAGTACTATCATATATCGAATTAGCTAAGCAAGAAGGTGGTAAAGTAATAGCAGGCGGAAACGCAGTAAAACCTGAGGGGAGATGCGCGAACGGTTATTTCATAGAGCCGACCGTAATTGAAGGACTTCCGTTCAATTGTAGAACTAATCAAGAAGAAATATTCGGTCCAGTAGTAACTTTGCAACCTTTCAGCACAGAAGAAGAAGTGCTAGAATATGCTAATAGTGTGAAATACGGACTTGCTGCTACAGTTTGGACTCAAGACATTAGCAGAGCTAATAGAGTAGCTCAGAACTTGCACGCAGGCATTGTGTGGGTGAATTGCTGGTTACTTCGTGATTTGCGTACCCCTTTCGGTGGTGTAAAAGATAGCGGAATGGGTAGAGAAGGCGGCTTTGAAGCTATGGACTTTTTTACAGAGCCAAAGAATATTTGCGTGAAGTATTAGAAAAAGATTAATCCACGCAAGTCACTCCTTGTAGAGGGGTTTAGGGAGGTGTTATTTCAATAATATCCTAGGAATATATTTCTAATATGTTTTACTCTTAAGATTGCAGCGTTGCTAAGTTCCGCGGAATAAAGCATTTGCTTTTCAGGTCTTGCCTCTGCCTTCGACTCCGCTAAGGCATCAGAGAATCGTGTGTCAAGTTGAATAAATCAATTAGACACCACTTTCAGCCCAATAATAGAAGCAATCAATGTAGTTATAAAAAATAGTCTCCAAAAATCCGTTGGCTCGTTGAATAAAACTATACCCATTAGCACCGTCCCAACAGCGCCTACTCCAGTCCAAACAGCATAAGCTGTACCAATCGGTAAACCTTCGGTCGCTTTGACCAACAGGTACATACTGATAGCCAAACAAACTAAAAACCCTATAAACCAATAAGTCGATTCATTGCCTGTTTTCTCTTTCGCCATTCCTAAGCAGGTAGCGAATCCGACTTCGAAAAGCCCTGCAATTATTAAAAGTAACCAATTCATGTTGTTCTCATTTATTTCAAAGTATCACTATACTCATGGGAATCCAAATTTACTATATTTTAGTTTAAAAGTGATACACTATAATAGTTACCAAATATAAAGGGTAATGAGAAGGATAGAATCACGTAAATTAATGAGATAATGGCGAACATTATTTTCTGTTTATTAGACGCTGATTCAACTTTTTTAATTCGGATTTTATACTTTTCCTTATATCCATATATAAAGTACAATACGGAAAATGGCAAAGTAACAAGAATTACTGCTTCTATTATACCAACTATAGGAACAAAAATTAAATCAAAAGCTTTTATAAATAGTAGTAATAGCATGATATTAGTAAAAGCAACTATAGATAGAACTATGATTGCCTTGTAAGAGGCCATATCATCTTCACTTTTAAATAGCTTAAATAATTTAAATAAATAATAAAATAAGTAGTCGTAAATCATCGAAATCCCTATATTCAATTTGGTATGTTTTGGTTCATGATACTATCATTCGATGCATCACAATCTATTAAAAATGATTAAACTTCAAAAATTAATAGATTTTCTGACTTATCATCTAACTTCTCAATCAACTTACCTGTACCGTCCCATGCTGCACTACCTCCAACGGCAAGAAAATTATCTGAATAGCCAATTGAATTAACCATTAGAATTGAGATATTTTTATTCTTGGAAAGTTGAGAGAAATACTTATTTGCTCTTTCTACGTTATTTTTA
>JAUHXN010000095.1 GCA_030426865.1 bacterium
TTGACCAAGTGCCAAGTTTAACTAATGTTTTCACGTTTGACACGGTAAGTGGAGCTAAAAACTGGACTGAGATAGTTGAAACTGGAAAGGCTAATCCTAAAGATTTTTCGGACATCAAAAGCGAGATAAAAAACACAGATCTCGCAACTATAATTTATACAAGCGGAACAACGGGCAAACCGAAAGGCGTAATGCTATCTCATCAAAACTTAGTTTCAAATGTTTTGATTATATTCTGAGCACTAGAAAATTCAAGAGATCCAAATATATCTCTAAAGTTTTCAGATACATTCAGTTTCGTTTTACTGAACTTTGATACAGTCTTATTTCCTACTGAAATTAATTGTAAGTTAGCATCAGGGTAATTAATAGAAATATCTTCTTTGATAAAACTATTTACCATTTTAAAAATATTAGCATTAAAACTACCACAAAGTCCTTTATCTGATCCAACTACGACAACAGCAATATTTTTAACTTCTCTTTCCGTTAAAAGAGGGTTTTCATAATCATCCCCAATACCAGTAATTACATTACCTAATATCTCTTGCATTTTTAGAACATAAGGTCTTGCTGATTCTATAGCTCTTTGTCCACGTTTTAATTTTGCAGCAGAAACCATTTTCATTGCTTGAGTTATCTTAGCGGTATTTTTTACACCACCTATTCTTCTTTTTAACTCTCTTAAATTTGCCATAGTAACTTCAAATTATAAATATATATTTTTCTTTTTTAAATAATTCTGAACGTAATCTTTAACTGAATCCTCAAGTGAAGTAAATGAGGTTTCAAATCCAGCTTGTCTGAATTTCGTCATATTAGCCTGTGTGAAATTCTGGTATTGTTTTGATAGATGAGAAGGCATTTCAATGTATTCGATGTTCGTATCTTTATCCATTGCTTTAAACACACATTCTACAAGTCTATTCCAACTATTTGCTTCACCAGTACCTAGATTGTAGATACCAGGTAACTCTTTATCAAATGCTTCCAACAAAACTTCACAGATATCTTTTACATAGATGAAATCACGTTTTTGATCTCCATCTTTAAAAGCTTTATCATTTGATTCGAATAATCTTACTTTACCAGACGTCTTAATTTGTTCGTATGATTTAAAAACCATACTAGTCATATTTTCTTTATGGTATTCGTTTGGACCAAATACATTAAAGAATTTAAATCCAGTAAAAACAGAGTCTAGCCCCATTTTAACCAACCATCTGTCAAATAGATATTTCGAAAAACCATAACCGTTGAGAGGGGAGAGGTGATTGAATTCAGTATCATCAAACCCATTCTCACCCGATCCATACGTAGCGGCACTACTTGCATAGATGAATTTTACATCATTCTCTATTGCGAAGCTAGCTAAATCTTTACTGAAATTATAATTGTTATCATATAGATAATCCATATCTTCTTCAGTAGTAGAGCTACAAGCACCTAAATGAAATATCGCTTCAATTAGATTTGATTCCTCAATTTCATTAATGAAATTAATAAAATCATATTTTGGAATATAATCAATGAAGTTTTTACCAATTAGGTTTTTCCACTTATTAGATGTATCAAGATTATCTACGATAAGGATATCATCTCTTCCGCGGTCGTTAAAGTATTTAAGTAGGCAGGATCCTATGAATCCTGCACCACCTGTAATGACTATCATCTTTAGCTAATTGTTTTTTTGAATGATTCAATAAACTTAGCTATTAAACCATCTAATTCAGCTTTAATTTCATCTGTTAAAGCTTTTTCTTTTCTTAATTTAAATAAAAAGTCAGAGTGCTGAGTTTCTAATAATTCTAAAAACTCATTTTCATATCTCTTTAAAAATTCTAAAGGTATATCATCTAACATACCAGAAGTAGCAGAATAAATTAACGCAATTTGTTTATCAATAGGTAATGGTTTGTACTGACCTTGTTTCATTATTTCAGTTAGTACAGCACCTCTTCTCAATTGTTGTTGAGTAGATTTATCCAAATCAGACCCAAACTTAGCAAATGCTTCTAATGCTCTAAATTGTGCTAATTCTAATTTTAATGGACCGGAAACTTTCTTCATTGCTTTAATTTGAGCAGCCCCCCCAACACGAGAAACTGAGATACCAATATTCAATGCGGGTCTAACACCTGCGTTAAATAAGTTTGGCTCTAAATAAATCTGACCATCTGTAATCGAAATTACGTTAGTTGGGATATATGCAGAAACGTCACCTGCTTGAGTTTCGATAACGGGTAATGCCGTCAAAGATCCTCCTCCTTCATCATCAGATAGCTTTGCAGCTCTTTCTAATAATCTAGAGTGAAGATAAAATACATCACCAGGGTAAGCTTCACGTCCTGGAGGTCTTCTTAATAGTAATGATACTTGTCTATAAGCAGCTGCTTGTTTAGACAAATCATCATAAATAATTAAAGCATGTTTTCCATTATCTCTGAAAAATTCACCCATTGAAGCACCACAATAAGGAGCAATAAATTGCAATGGTGCAGGGTCAGATGCATTTGCAGCAACAATGATAGTATAATCCATTGCGCCGTTTTTCTCTAGAATAGAAACAACGTTAGCAACAGTTGAACCTTTTTGACCTATTGCAACATAAATACAGAATACAGGATCGATTCCTAATTCTTTAGCTTCTTCAGAATGTGTGAATTTTTGATTGATTATAGTATCAATGGCAACAGCTGTTTTACCAGTTTGTCTATCACCAATTATAAGCTCTCTTTGACCTCTACCAATTGGAATCAATGCATCAATAGGTTTGATACCAGTTTGAAGTGGTTCACTTACGGGTTGTCTTTTCATAACACCCGGAGCTTTTCTTTCAATTGGGAAGTTCTGTGGCGTATTTATTTCACCTTTACCATCAATAGCAATACCAAGAGGGTTTACTACTCTACCTAGTAATTCATTACCAACTGGAACTGAAGCAATTTGCTTAGTTCTTTTAACTGTATCACCTTCTTTTACTAATCTGTCATCACCGAATAATACAACTCCGACATTATCTTCCTCTAGGTTCAAAACCATACCCATTACACCATTCGGGAACTCTACTAGCTCCGATGCCATAACGTGATTTAGACCATATACACGAGCAACACCGTCACCAACTTGTAACACTGTTCCTGTCTCGTATAGATCCGCTTCATTTTCGAATCCTGATAATTGGCGGCGTAATATCGCTGATATTTCTTCTGGTTTTACGTTTGCCATTTAATTAACCTTAAAATTTAATTTTAGAATTTCTATTTTATCCAGCTAGTGCTATTTTTAGCTTATCTAGTTGGTTTTGGATACTTGCATCAAATACCCAATCACTTATCTTGATTTTCAAACCACCTTTTAAAGATGAATCTACTTTGTATTCTGAAAGAATTGTCTTTTTAGTCCATTCAGTTAACTTAGATAGTATTTCAGATTTAGCAACATCATCTAACTCAACTGCAGAGTAAATAACAACAGGTAATCTATTATTAGCTTCATTATAGATTAATTCATATTCAATCGCAATATCGTCAATCAGGTTTTCTCTTGATTTCTCAGTTAAAAGCTTTATAAAGTTATAAGTTGAATCAGAGATGCTATCACCGAAAACTTCTTTAAAGACATCATATTTTTTCTTGCTTGAAATAACAGGACTCTCTACGAGATTACTTAATTCTCTAGAATCAGCAATTGTTTTGAGTATCAAAGTAAAGTCTGAAAGAATAGTATCTTGTAAGTTACTTTCTTTAGCTAAACTATATACTGCTTTTGCATATCTAGAAGATACTTTTTTCTCATTCATAGTTTTATACTATATTAGTTTTTAGGTAATTTTTCTATTTGTTCTTTAGCCAATTTCAAATGACTATCTTTATCTAACTTAGTTTCTAAGATTTTCTCAGTAGCAGTTACAACTAAATCAGCAACTTCATTTCTTAGTTGACTAATAGCATCATTTTTGCTTCTTTCAATTTCTCTTTTAGCTTCTTCTATCTTCTGATGCTTATTCTTTTCAGCTTCTTCATTAGCTTTTTGTATATTTTGTTCAGCTAAGTTTTTTGCAGAAGATAAGATTTCAGAAACTTCTTTTTGAGCATTATCTAATTTTTCTTGACTTTCCGCCAATAATTTTTGTGCTTTTTCATTCAAAGCATTTGCTTCATCTATTGCATTCTTTATACCTTCTTCTCTGCTTTGAAGAGATTTCTTCATTGCAGGGAAAGCAAATTTAGAAAGAATAAATAGCAAAATACTAAAGTTAATTAGTGACCAGAAAATTAATCCTGGATTTACATTCATTATATCTTGCATTTAAATTACCTAATTAAGTTCTTTTTCATTTAAAAAAGGAACTCCCTTGAAGGGAGTTCCAAAATTACAATTATATTGCCATCAACAAACAAATAACCAAAGCAAAGAATGCAACACCCTCGATAAGTGCCGCCGCAATGATCATAGTTGTTCTAAGATCGCCTGCTGCTTCAGGTTGACGACCAGCAGCTTCTAAAGCTGACGCTGCTAAACGACCAATACCTAACCCAGCACCAAGTACAGATATACCTGCACCTATTCCTGCACCGAATAATCCTAATCCTTCCATTTAATGACCTCTAATATATATTTGAATGAAAAATAAAAATTGTTTCTAATTAATAATATTAATGTGCGTGTTCGTGATCGTGGCTATGCTCACCAATAGCTAATCCCACAAATATGGCTGTTAACATTGTGAAAATATATGCCTGTAAGAAAGCTACAAGTAATTCAAGTAAATTAATAAATGTTGCAAATCCAACTATTGCAGGCGCTACAAAAAATGATTGGAATACAAATAGTAGACCCATTAGAGAGAATAATACTGTATGACCTGCAACCATATTCGCAAAAAGTCTTATCGTAAGCGAGAATGGTTTAATAAACATTGAAGCAATTTCAATTGGTATCATCAAAGGAGCTAACCACCACGGAGCTCCACCTAATAAGTGGTGAAACCAAGCTCCAATACCTGATTCTCTTATTGCCGTATAGTTAATAACTAAAAATGCTGTTATAGCTAATGCTGCAGTAACCCCAATCGTACCAGTTGCAGTATGACCACCAGGTAATAAACCTATAAGATTTAACACTAAGATAAACATAAACAAAGCTAAAAAGTAAGGTAATAACCTTACACTAGCATTACCTGCAATATTCGGCTGAACTATATCATCTCT
The DNA here is from genome assembly GCA_030426865.1 of bacterium. GTDB lineage: Bacteria > Bacteroidota > Ignavibacteria > Kapaibacteriales > UBA2268 > PGYR01. The sequence goes on from JAUHXN010000095.1 coordinate 5,214, forward strand.
TACAAATACTATAATAGATTCAAAGAAATTGTGAATACCACTAGGAGCTTTATCTCCTGATTTTTTTGCTTTCTTAGATACGGTAAAAAATAAGATTACTAATAGTATCATAGCCATCCATTGGAAAGCTACCATATTAGTAATAGATAAGTTCATATCTGGAGATTTATGATCAGTTGCTCTAACTATATGATGATGTTCCATTATATAGTCACCTGATGCTTCCATACTAGATCTGCTTCCATAAAAATGAAATTGTCCTTCATCATATAGTATAACAGGAAGTATATCTGCATGTAAAGGTCCAAAACTAAATTCCTCGTGATCACCTAGATCATTTAGAATCTGAGTAACAGGGCTTTCTTCTTTGTGTGCAGTTTCTTCTGTACCGTGAGTTGATTCAACTTCGGAGTTCATTTCTTCTTCTAAGTGTTCTGTATTCTCAGTTGCTGACATTTATTCTGCCTTGTTGTTATTTTTAGTTGCAAAATTACTAAAACTTTTTTGTTTTGTTGAGATAAATAACCTCAATTATCAAAAAAAATAAATATGAAATCATAAAACTAAGTAATAGTGGAACTTTTTCCATTTCTATTACAAACATAAATATCATTAAACCTAAAAAAAGTAAGCCGAATTTTATAACTACTGATGTCCAGTAGAAAACACTAAATTCAGACCATTCATCTTTTTTTAAACTTAATTTCGTTGTGAACAATGAAAAAGCAAATCCAAATAAGCTAAGTGCTATTCCTATAATAATAGATACTAACATTTAATCTTTTGTAATTTTCTTCTTCTTCTTTAAAACTACTTTAAAGAACTTATAAAACGCCACTATAATTCCAAATAAAGATAGACTTAGAATCCAAGCTGGTGATGAGTCATACTTTCCATCAAGCCAATAACCTAGTAGTGCAAATAGACCTATAGTAATTGCGAAATCAAGTCCTAAAGTCATATAAGGCGACAATTCTTTGATTATCTTAGCTCTATTTTGCTTATCTTTATTCATAATAAGAACTTATAATTGCATTTAAAACAGCTTCAAAATTAGCGACTTTTATCTCAAGTTCAAAATAAATGGGTAAATAATTTATAAACATCAACTAAAGTTTACAAACCATATTTATTCAAATAATTCAGAATTTTGTCAGTATAAATATTCTTAACCGAACCATACCACTTATCAGGTGGAACAATTAATAATGTACCATAAGAAGGCGCATCATTTGCGTCAGAGTTAGTAGTTGCAATTTGAGATTCCTCTTCTGGTCTAAATGAATTATCAAAATCGTGAACTATAAATGTACAAGGTACTTCATAAAATTTCTTAGCATCAATCGAATTTAATCCAATTAAAGTAATAGGTAGCTTGACCCTAATATTGTATCCATTATCTGTAAGTGTAGAAGATGCATTGATTGTCTGACTTGCCTCTTTTACTTTAGCATTATCTTTATCAGATGTTCTTAATTGAACAGAAGGCATCTTTTCAAAGAAATCACCTGGGTGGATTGCTATATTAAAATACCCTTCAAGCTTATCTTCCGAAAGTTCTATCTTTCTATTTAAAAAATAATAAACTTTATCAGTTTCCAATGGTTTGCTATCTATCCAAATATCTACATAATCTCCAACACATTCATCACAATCCGGACTTACGACTTTATCATCTAATATATCTATAGAGAAGTAAACAAATTCACTATCATAAGAAGAGCTTATTTTAAAGGAAGCATCCTCCGCACCTTTCCAATCAAACGCTCCTTTACTTACATATTTGACTTCGTTATTATAAATTTTATTAGCATATCCATCATAAATAATCTTTCCTCTTGGGTAAGAAGGAAGGGTAACAAAGTCTATCTTATAATCGATATCCCCTGAAGTAGTTTTCATATATTTTTCATTATTTCGTAATGTTACATAATTACGATAGCTCTCTTTTGTAAACTTACCATCTCTTTCAGTATTGAATTCATCGACTTTAATTAAGTTTCCATTTTGGAAAGAATATCCCCAAATAGTCCAATTAAATTGTTTATGTTTTTGAGTTATGTAACAATTGTTATCTCTAATTACAACTCCAATTTCAAGTGGGATTTCAAAAAATTCATATTTGAAAGTAGCCACTTGTTTTAAATATCCTTCAATATCAGCAAACATAAATGCTCTAATTATTTTACCTTTATCGCTTTTATAACGAACAGAAAATGCTACATCATAGTAACCATCACCCGTAAAATCTCCAACATCCCAACCCCAAATTTGATAACCTCCTTCTGGTGGTAAAGCAGTTTCCAAATCTGCAATTAGCTTGTTATCAAAATATTTTTGAATTTTATTAGCAAATTGGTCAAACGTCATTCCTTGACCAAATGTCATAATAGGAGAGAGGAATAATATGGTTAAAAGTATTCTTTTCATGCTTTTATATTTGATAGATTATTTATTATGAATATATTTTAGAGTATAATTTCGTGTGGCTTGATTTAAGTCTTGCCCCATGTTGACTAACAACTTTACTAGCTGAAATTGATGCTAAATGTCCTGCTTTTTCGATAGATTTGCCATAAACAAGCCCATAGAAAAAACCTCCAGCATACATATCACCAGCACCTGTACTATCAACAGCTTTTGCTTCGTATGGTGGGATATTGTAATGTTTTCCTTCCCAAGATATAATCGAACCTTTTGCACTTCTAGTGAATGCAATATTTTTAAATGAATTTTCTAACAATTCTAATGCCTTTTCAGGAGTGTCAGTACCTGTAAATGCCATTCCTTCTGATTCGTTGCAAAATATCAAATCTGATAATGAAGCTATTTCATTAAGTCTTTCTTTAAATAAATCTATTATAAACTTATCCGAAAATGTAACTGCTATTTTAGTATCATATTTCTTTGCAACGTGACATGCATGTAATACAGCATCATATCCAATATCATCTGTTAATTTATATCCTTCTATATAGAGCCATTCTGATCTTTTGATAAGGTCATCAGAAACAAAGTCCTTTTTATAGTTTTGAGTTGCACCTAAGGATGTTAACATAGTCCTTTCAGAATCAGGTGTTATAAGCACTAGACACCTTCCTGTATGGTCATCATCGTCAATTGGAGCATCTAGTATAATCCCTAAATCTTGAAACTCGTCCACATAAAAAACGCCATCTTCATCTTCACCTATCATGGTTTTATAAGCTGCTTTACCACCAAAACTTGAAAAGGCAATTATAGTATTTGCAGCTGAACCACCACTAGAAACATATTTGGTCCTGTTACCCATCATTTTCAGAACAGTATCTTGTACGTCATCAACAACGAGTGTCATAGTGCCTTTTTCTAGTCCTAAATCACTTATTTCTTTGTCTGTAACTTCGAACTGCATATCAACTAATGCATTACCAATTCCACATAGTTTTATATCTTTATTCATCATTTTATTTACCTCTTTTGTAGCTTTCTATTCCTAGCTCTATTAATTTTTCACACAAATCATCAAACTCAATACCATAGCTTTTTGCTGCCATTGGGAATAGAGAAAGCTCTGTAAACCCTGGTATTGTATTTACTTCTAAACAAAATATTTGACCTTCAGGTGTAACACGTAGATCTACGCGACTATAATCACTAGTTCCACATGCTGCGGCTGCATCTAAAGATATACTTTGAGAAAAGGCAAATATGTGGTCTTCTAATTCTGCAGGACAAATATATTCGGTTTTTCCTTTAGTATATTTATGTATGAAGTCATAATAACCTTCATCTGGTTTAATCTCTATAACGGGAAGTGCTTCATTATCTAATATTGAAACTGTAATTTCTTTACCCGGTATATAAGTTTCTAATAAGATTTCGTGTGAAAATTCAGCAGCTAATTTTAGTGCTTCTGATAAATCATCTAGATTGCCATCTTGAATAACTGTAACGCCAACTGCCGAACCTTGATTTATTGGTTTTACTACTATTGCTCTTCCTAATTCTCTTCTGATAGATTCTAGTAAATCCAAATCGCCTATACTATCTTTATCAACAATTGACCAAGGAGGAGTAGGAACACCTGCTTGAGCAAAAAGCATTTTACTAGTCATTTTATCCATTGAAAGGGATGAGGATTTAACTCCTGATCCAGTGTATGGAATACCTCTTAGTTCGAACAATGATTGTACTAGTCCGTCTTCACCATTTTCACCATGAAGCAATAAGAAAACACAATCAACTCCGTCAAAAATATCTGAGTTGATACAGTTTATTAGTTCACGTC
>JAUHXN010000407.1 GCA_030426865.1 bacterium
ATAGAGATACAATAATAGATTTCGATTCTACAGATAGAGAAATAATGATACTAGATTTGAAAATTGGAGAAAACATTGAAATAGATGATTCAATAGTTGTACAATTACTTTCAGCAGCAAGTCCAGATGATTCAGGAAGAAACTATACAGTTGTTTTGAATTTGAGTAAAGATAATGGGATTTCATATAATGAAGTGATACTGACATCATCGAATCCTACTTATAATGACCAGGAAATAAATATAACAGTACTAAATGCTTACCCCAGAATTGGAGCAAGTATTAGAATGACTCTTTATTAAAAAATCAATAGTTATTCAATTAACAAAAGCCAACATTAAAAATGTTGGCTTTTTATAAATAATAAACTATCCTAAAAATATTCTATACTTTCCTTTTTGCTAAATACTATTTATACCTTTCAAGTTCTTTAGTATATGATTGATTAAATACAGCCTCACCTACTTGACTCTTGAGATATTCTACAATCAATACTTTATCTCTAGGTGTAATTCTGTGTTCACTAAACTTACCGCTAAGAAAATTCTTATGATTATTAGGATAAATATTTACAGATACTTCTGTTAATCTAATTCCTAAGTCATATATAGTATCTCGTAACAAAAAGAAGTTGTTTTCTATTATTTCTGTTATTTTCATTTTAAACCTCCTAAGCTACTGCTTTTCTTCAATGATGCAATTACTTCATTATAGTCAAACAAAACAGTATTACCTGCCTTTATGAACGGTATTTCACCTTTTTTTCTTAACCTCCACAAAGTAGTGGACGATATATTGAGATTATGGCAAATCTCTGGGATAGTTTGTAATCGTTTTTCATTCGATTCCATCTTGACACCTATAAATAAGTTATTAAAAAAATAAATTCTTTGAATTGAATTATTATTAGGTGCAAAGTCGGTATTATTTGAAATCTTGATTGACTGGAAAAGGGGTAGGATTTGGGGTAGTTTTTAGTAGGATTAAGCAGTTTTTTTAATTTTGTCTGTTATTTAAAAATAATTTGATTTGCTTTTCAAAATTTGATTTAAAAATATTAAAATCCTTATCGGATGATTCGCCTTTCTTAATTTCCCTTTCTTTGTTTCTTAAAGCCTTTAAACTCTCATTGTAGTAAAGGTCTGTTTTGAGGCCTTGTCCTACATAATTGAAGATTAAACTTTTATGAAATTCAATGTGTTCTTCAAAGAAATATTTGAGCATATACCCTATCATATATTTAGGAAAATCTTTTTTCCAAAGTCTATATGAACTACCACTTATCGTAATAAATGAATGATTATCTAAGGAAATAAACTCATCCTTCTCTACATCAATTTTAAAATGTAAGTTTAGAAAGTCATATATCTCTTCAATTGTTAAAAAGGGTAGTTCAGTGACTATTTGCTTTTTATTCGCACTAATCAAATCTTTGACTCTCCGAAGTTCATTAATTCTATTATTAAGTAGTTCATATAGCCACTCTTTCTTTTTTAATGAACTATTAATAAATTGTTGATCACCACCAACATGATCCTTTGTCATCATATCATTTCTTTTTGACGAATCTGGATTTCTAACGTCTTGAAATAATACAACCCCTATATCTGAATAAAGTGAAATATCTTCAGTTTCAGGCAATTGTACGTAAAATTCTTCTAGTTCATTCAAAAACTTTTCAAGTTCTTCAATATCCAATATTCGAGATAGAGCATTTTTATATTTTACTCTGTTCTGTCCAATAATATAATTATATCCGAAGGAAAGCTCTTCTTTTCTTAAAGTAATAGCCATAAATAAATCAAGTTTTCTTTATTATCAAGTTGTGAGAATATTAATCGTGCGAATTATAATATTCTTTAAATTTTAAGTATCTTAAATTACATAAATATTCTTAACCGAAATCAAATTATTTTATATTATGTTTAAGATAATGTTAAAATT
>JAUHXN010000096.1 GCA_030426865.1 bacterium
AAACTTCGATCCTGGAATTGAATTATGTCATTGACAATGGCTTGTAAAGTGGTTTGGTAGTCGTTGGTCATAGCAGTAGAATCCACCAGATCACCAGTAATTACAGCTTGAATATTATCTTTCATGCACAAATATAGTACCTTAGAAGGTACTAAACAATAAATAGAACTTTCAGAGGTACTAATATCTTTGAAGTAAGTCCTGAAGTAAACCCTGTAAGAGTTTATACTGCTGAAGAAAATAGAGGTGGATGGAACGCTGTAGGTGCTCCTTCTATTCCTATTAATATTGAAGCATTAGATTTCAGAGCTTTAGGAAATGGTAACAGACCAGACAAAAACTATATGTTAGAGTATGGTGTTTGGAAATACATGACTAAAGAAGGTTACAAAGAAGTAAATGAATTACGTCCAGGTTTAGGTTATTGGATTAAAGTGAATGAAAATGGTTACTACTATTTCAACACTGCTAACCCTAAATTGAATGAAGGTGTATCTACTTCTTTAGCTTATAGAAATGATTTGAAAGCTATGTCAACTGAGATTGTTGTTTCTGATAACAATCAAAGTGCTAAGTCTCTATTCGTTTCTAATAGCCCTAAAGTAAACTCTATCGAATTACCACCACTTCCACCATCATTCGATGTTAGATTTGAAGGTAATACTGAATTGACTAATAACAACGAAGCGGTAATCCAATTAACTAACGTAGAATACCCAGTATCAATCTCTGCTAAAGGATTGAACGGTACATTTGAATTAACAGATGCTGCTACTGGTGAATACTTTGGTACTATCAGTTCTGATAACTACTCTTCAGTAGAAATCAATAACTCTTCTAATTCAATCAAATTGAATAAAGTTGAAGTTGCTGAAGTAGCTACAGTTAATTCTGTTTACCCTAACCCAGTACTTAACAATGCAACTATTAACTTCAATTTACCAGAATCTGGTAATGTTAATATCACATTGATTGACGCTGTTGGTAACACTGTTGCAACTATTTTCAACGGTAACTTAGAAGCTAATAACAATCAAATACCTTTCCAAGCGAACGGTATTGCTTCTGGTAACTATTTTGTGAAAATAGTAGGTAATTCATTCAACAAAGTTATGAGACTACAAGTAGTTAAATAATTATTGTTAAATCGAATTAAAATATAATAGGGATAGATACAGATTTGTACTATCCCTATTTTTATTATTTATAGAGGTTAATATGAAAAGTATAATACTAGTATTGTTAATGTGTACTACGATAAGTACACTTGCAGTTGATTTTACTCAATTCACTTTGAATGTGAATTATGATGGGAATGCAACGCTGCTAAAAGCTGGTTATTCGGATTCAACTACAATTTATTATGATGAGGGATATGAAAAAGATATACCTTCTTTCCCTCCTCCAGAAGGAATAATTCCTGGGTTTAGAATATTAAGACAATATGATGAGTCTCCAGATGAGTTGATTTACTCGGATGCAGATTATAGAGAAACTCCAACTAATAAATTAGACACAGTTGAATATCAGTTAGATATACTTGGAAAGCGAGAAGATGGTAAAGATTTTTATTTTTTCGTTCCACTAGGCTCTAAGTCTGAAGAAGTAGTTGAAGTAAGTATAGTTGATGCTATAGATGGTAAATTGATTGATACTAATATAGTAAACGGTCAAAGATTTTATGTTACAAATCGATTTATAGAAAATTTTAAAGTAAGAGTAGTATATAGTCAATCACCTACAAGTGTAATAAAACCAATCGAAGATAATTCGATATATTATGCTGAAGGAATAATAAATACTAAAAATATATTATATAAAAAATATGAGTTATATGACTTGTCTGGTAACTTAATTAGAGAAAATGGGTATATTGGTAATAATATAGATATACAAAATGTGCAAAGTGGTGTATATTTTGCTTATATTTATGAAAGTGATTTAGTGGTTAGAATGTTAAAGATTGTTAAATTGTGATATTAATGTGATTAAACGTAGAATTAATTGTTATTACTTAAACGAAAATTACTATTAGGAAAAAGAAATAGAAACGAATAAAAATATAGACTCAAATAATTCTCCATCTGAATTAAATTCAGGCAAATCTCAACAAGATGATCTGAGTATTAAGGATAGTGGTTCTAGAATGAATAGACCTAAACCAGAGATAAATGCTTCTGGAGATGGATCTAATAAAAACGAAAGACGCCCAAATAGGAAGCGTCCTAGACCTGAAAGACCCAAAAAATCAGATAGTATTGAAAGTAATGTTGATGCCAAATCGGATTCAAGGCAGAGCAAGAAACCAAGAAACAAGTCGTCTATGAGCAATGAAGGTAATACTTCTCAAAAAGATGATGCAAGGAAAGATGATAGACCTATTAGAAAAAAAGGCAAACCTAAGTATTCTAATAAGCCATTAATTTCTGTAGTTATTCCTACTTACAATGAAGAAGAATCATTGACTGAGTTAAGTAATTTACTAGAAAAAGTACTTAGTAGGGAAACAAAAAATAACTATGAAGTTCTTTTCATTGATGATGGTTCAACGGATAGTACATTCTCAGTAATGAGAGAGATAAATAAAAAGAATCCAAAATTCAAGGCAATCCGTTTTCGTAGAAACTATGGTAAATCAGCTGCTTTATCTGTTGGATTCAAAGCTGCTAAAGGTGCTGTAATAATAACTATGGATGCTGACTTACAAGATGATCCAATGGAAATACCTAATCTGATGTCTAAAATTAGAGACGGTTATGATTTGGTGTCAGGTTGGAAGAAAAAGAGAAATGATCCAATTAACAAGACATTACCATCAAAGTTCTTTAACTATGTAACGGCTAAAGCAAGTGGTCTGAAATTACATGATTTTAATTGCGGATTGAAGGCATATAGGTCAGAAGCAGCTAAGGCGTTAGATATTTATGGTGAAATGCATCGTTATTTGCCTGTATTAGCTCATTGGAATGGTTTTAGAATTACAGAAATTCCAGTAAAACATCATCCAAGAAAACATGGCAAGACTAAATTCGGCGCCTCAAGATATGTAAAAGGTTTTCTAGATTTAATTACATTGTTATTTACATCTAGATATCTAAAAAGACCTTTGCACTTTTTCGGTACAGTAGGGACATTGATGGGTTTAGTGGGCTTTGGAATCGATGCCTGGTTGACTGTAGAGTGGATAATGGGAGATACTTTCCTAAGTAACCGCCCAGCAGCACTATTAGGTATTGCGTTAATTATAGTAGGTGTTCAATTAGTTTCACTCGGTTTATTAGGTGAAATGATAGTTAAAAACTTTAAAAGAGATGAAGAATATCAAATCAGAGAAAATTTATAATAGTATAGCAGTGGCAATATTACTAGTTGTGATATTGCTAATGCCTTCCCAAGCGAAAGCAGATTTATATGACTATGAATATAGTCTAGGTATTGCATTTACTACTTCCAAAATTTTGGGAGATAATCCAGCAATAAACACAATTAGACTAATAAACTCTAATGTTCCTGGTGGTAGTTTCAATGGCGCTATGCCAGGAATAGAACTTATTGGACAATACAAATTAGACGATATAGGTGATTGGCGATTGGTTGGGGGATTTAATTATACTTTCTATAGCGCAAGGGAGAAATTCCCAAGTGATCTTTCTGATAATAGATTAACACACAATGTTAATATATTGACTCCTGTTGTAGGTTTAAATTATACTATTTTTAGATTTCCTTCTGCAATGTCCTCTTTTTATGCTGGATTACAACTTAGATATAATTATATACATGGTTCTGAATTTACCTTTACTGAAACATTAAGAAGTACAGGAGAGGTTGTACCAAGAGCACCAAGAGATTTTGGTAAAGAGAATGCAGGAAGAATTGGAGGGTTACTTAAGCTTGGTATCGAGGGTGAATTACACGAAAATTACATGATAAATGTAAGTTGGGGAATAGATGTATTAAATGCATTTGGACGAGATAACGGACGAGGTCAATTATTGACTCCTTTTGAACAAAAAGACTTTGCTATTGTTATACCTTCTGAACTAAAAGAAGACCTTACTTATAATTTTTACTTTTCATTGATGATTCAGTACAGACTTGACTAAATGACGAATAAGCTTATCTATCATAGTGATTGCAAGCATTTTCTAGGGCATATACCTTGCAAACCTCATAAGCAACATGGTGTACATTGCAATAACTGTGAATATTATGACAAGAAAACAGGTAAGCTACTTATAGTCAAATTAGGAGCAATTGGCGACGTTATCAGAACTACACCTTTGCTTCACAAACTTTGGATTGAACATAATGATAAAGAAATATGGTGGGTAACAGAATTCCCAGACATATTACCCAAATCTGTTGATAGAATATTAAAGCTTGATCATAAGTCAATATTACAACTTCAAAATACAGAATTCGATTTAGTAATCAATTTGGATAAAGACTACGAAGCTTGTGCGTTAACTAAGTCTATTAACTCTAAAGAAAAAATTGGTTATACTTTAAAAGAAGGTAAACCATCGCCAATAGATGACAGAGCTATACCTAAGTTCATGACCGGTCTATTCGATGATGTTAGCAAGGCAAATACTAAATCGTATCCAGAAGAGATATTTGAGATATGTGGATGGAAGTTCGAAAAAGAAGAGTATTTAATAGATGTAGTTGACCATTATTGGCGAATAGCAAATGGCGATAAGAAAATAGTAGGTCTTAATACAGGTTGTGGTGATCGATGGACTAGCCGTCTTATTCCTGATAGCACATGGATAGAGCTTATTAAAAAGCTACAGAAGAAAGGATATTATCCTCTTCTATTAGGAGGTTCGCAAGAAAACCACAGAAATGAATATCTAGCAGATGCAACCAAAGCTACTTATTTGGGGCATTTTTCACTCGATAAATTCATCTCATTGATAAATAAGTGCGATTTGGTAGTAAGTGTAGTCACTATGGCTTCACACCTTGCTATAGGGCTTAAAAAGCCAATAATACTAGTAAACAATATATTCAACTCTAAAGAGTTTGAATTATATGGAAGAGGCGAAATAGTAGAACCTACTAAAGAATGTAAATGCTATTTTAGTCCCAAATGTACTAATGATGAATATAGTTGCATAGAGCATATTTCAGCTGATGCATTATACGATTCGATAAAAAGAAATTTACCAGCATAGGTATAAGATTATGGATGCAAAAAACTTTAATATACTAAAGCATTTTATGATAGAGATTAAAATGCCGGAAAATCCACCTACAGAGTTTTATACTCTAGTGGCAGCTCAAAGAGATTTCGTAGTAGATATGATGGACAAAGGTGTTATACTTAGCTACGGGCTATCAGACGACCGAACTAGCTTATGGGTAGTAGCTGTTGCAGGGACTAAGGATGAAATAAGAGCTATTACGGAGCAATTCCCTATGTTCAAATATATGACATTCAGGATAGAAGGTCTTATGTTCTATAATAACTCGAAGCACAAGTTACCAGAGCTGTCGCTGAATTGAAATATATAAATTAGAAATTATCAAAACCCAAAGCATTAATCTATTATTGATTAGTGCTTGTTTTATTTAGAAATGCTATGACTAAAAAGTATAAAAAGAATATAGAACTTACAATAGAATCTATTGGATTCGAAGGTAAAGCAATAGCACGTCACAATGATAAAGTACACTTTATTAAAAAAGTAGTGCCAGGAGACGTTGTGGAAGCTTATGTTCGTAAAAAAAGAAAGAGCTACAATGAAGCGGGATTGGTAAGATTAATAGAGCCCGGTCATGAAAGGATAGATCCTCGTTGCGCCTATTTCGATGATTGTGGTGGTTGTAGCTGGCAAAATATGAACTACACGAATCAACTTAAATGGAAAAAGCAACATGTAATAGATGCTTTCCAGAGAATAGGTAAAATAGATACTACTATACTCGATGTTGTTCCTTGTTCAGAGGAGTTCAACTATCGTAATAAAATGGATTTTACATTTAGTGCGAAAAGATGGGTAACTAGAAAAGAAGTCGAATCAGGTGATGAAATAGAAGACAAGGAGTTTGCTCTAGGGTTACATACTCCTGGGGCATTTGAGAAAGTACTGGATATCAAAGAATGCCATATACACCCGAAAAATGGGAACCAGATATTAGATACAGTACGAAAATTTGCTTTAGAAAATGAGATTTCAGCTTTTGATAAGAGAGAAAAAACTGGCTATTTGAGAGAGCTGATAATACGCCATAGTGGTTCGAACGATGATATTATTATAGTGCTAACTACGAACGCAACTGATGAAGAGCACGATGCTAAAGTAGATGAGTTAGCTCACCTACTAGAAGAAAAAATTGATGCTAATATTAATTTCATTCATGCTATTAATGCAGGTCCTTCACCAGTAAATATTGACTCGAAGAGACTAATAATTGGAAAAGAATACCTGATGGATAATATTCTCGGAGTTGACTTCAAAGTTTCTCCTTTCTCTTTCTTCCAAACTAATAGAATTCAGCTCAATAATTTCATACAGAAGATAATAGATTCCGTTGAATTGGATGAGAGTATGGTAGCTTGGGATTTGTATTGCGGTACTGGGTCTATAGCGCTACCAGCAGCAAAGAGAGTGAAAGAAATGCACGGAGTCGAGCTTGTAGAATCATCTATTTCTGATGCAAAAGTGAATGCTGAGTTGAATGGAATAACGAATACTACATTCCAAGTTGCTGATTTGCATGCTAAAGATACTCCCGAACTTTTAGATAGATTACCTAAACCAGATATAATATTTATAGATCCACCTAGGGCGGGAATGCACACTAATTTGGTGGAACATTTGCTTACAGTGAATGCTCCGAAAATAGTATATGTAAGCTGTAATCCATCTACTCAAGCTAGAGATTGTCAGCTATTGGGTGAGAAATATAAAGTAGTCAATGTTTTACCAGTAGATATGTTTCCGCAAACTTATCATATAGAATCAATAGCAGTATTGGAAAGAATTTAGTAACTTTATAATAGTTAACGTGTTATTTATATGAACAAAAACGAAATACAGTACAATGTAAATGAAATATTTTACTCTATACAAGGTGAAGGTAGCCGTAGTGGTAAGCCCTGCGTATTTGTTCGTATGCAAGGATGTTTGCTCAGATGTACTTGGTGTGATACACCCTACGCGCTAGAAAGAAAGCAAACGGAAAAACTAATGAGTATAGATGAAATACTCGGAGAAGTAGAGAAGTATAATTGCAAATTTCTTATGTTAACAGGCGGTGAGCCGTTGGAACAAAAGGAAATAGGGATACTTGTAGAAGAGGCACTCAACAGAGGTATGGACGTAGTAATAGAAACTAACGGCCAGCAAGATATTGGGAAAGTACCTAAAGAAGCTGTGAAAATTTTCGATCTTAAATGTCCTGGTTCGGCAATGCACAAAAAGAATAATTATGATAATATGCCAAAGCTTGATGCAAAGGACGAGGTTAAGTTCGTAATCAAAGATAGAGCTGACTACGAATGGGCAGTTGATAAATGCCGTGAGTACTATTTATTCAATAGAGTAAGTGAAGTTTTGTTCTCGCCAGTATTTGGAGAGATAGAACCGATTGAAATAGCGAATTGGATATTGGAAGATCATCTGCCAGTGAGAATGCAAATGCAAATGCACAAATTTATATGGGAACCAAATACACGAGGAGTGTAATGAAAGCTACGATATACATATTAGCGTTTTTAGCAGCACTCTCTGCTGTTTTTCCTCAAGTTCCAGTCATTCACTCAGTAACTTCCACAAAAGGCAATATAGAGCTTACTGTGACTAATAATGGCATTGTTGGCCACAACCCTGAAACTAAGAAATCAGGTTTTATTTGGCCCCGTGGCTCAAACGCACAGTACTTATATGGCGGCGGGTTTATATTACTCCAATCGCAAATTCTTCCTTTTTATTCCTCTCTACTACCTGAATACTCATATGGTTTCATGGACGGGACTAGTTGGTTTGTACCGGGTGCAATTGTTGACGGTGAATTAATAGATTCAAATAAAGCAGATAAATTTAGAGTTTATAGCTCAGTAGATTATGATAGATATTCGGGAAAGGATTTGTCTGATCAAGATTCCCCTAGATGGCCTATTTGGTCTGATGAAGATTATCTTGGCTCGTATTACGGTGATTATAAAGTAGATGAATCCGAAAGAACGCGTTCATTAAGTAAACCGCTATTCAAATCCGATGAGGATATAGTGGCAATCTACAAAGATACTGATACTATTGTAAATGTAGGTAATAAGCTTTACGATGTTTATATGCCTTATGGGGTGGAGGCTCAAACTAGAGTATATAGTTACATTGATGAAAACAGACGAAATGTTGTTTACTTAAACTGGATTATTACAAACAAATCTGAAAAAAAATTGGATAATCTTATGTTTGCTCCAGTGTTTGATATAGATATAACTAAAACCACAAACTCTTTTACCGGTATTGATAATGACATAATTATAACTCCAAAAGATAGTTCTTATGTCTCTTTTGCAACACAAATGGAGGAGTATGAAGAAGGTGAAGAATTCGGATATATTAGTTTCAAATGGGTATTAAACCCAATTATAGCTGACAAAATGGAATACCAAAAAGAAGTTAAATTGAAAAAGGCTATTCAGATACAACCAAGTGTTTCACCTGCAGATATTTATATATATGACTACTTTGATAACCCTTTACCTACTCTAAAAGTAGGTGACCAAAAATTTATTATGCTGACGAATTATTTTGCTTTAGAAGCTAATCAATCAGCTAGCTTCGTTATTCAGATAAATATGACGCCTCCGAATGAGGATTATCCGAATATGGATGATGAAACTAGAAAAAAAATAGAAGCTGAATTATTAGCAAACGAAACCTTTTTTAAAGATAGATTGACTAGCGTAGAAGTAGCAGAAGAGCAAAGTCCAATAACTGTATTCCCCAACCCAACAAAAAATAGTAAAATTAGTTTAGAGCTCAGCTTACCAATCGGTGAGCAGTTGTCAATCGAACTATTCGACTTATCAGGTAATGCTCTAGCAACACTGTATCAAGGACAACACAACAAACAACAATACGAGCTAAACATTGGTAAAAAACCAATAGGGACCTATCTACTTAGTATAAGCTTAGGTGATAAGAAATACTCAAAGAAATTTGTAGTTGGTGAGTAACCCCTACTTCTAATATCTATATATTAGTTATAGAACTATGTCATACTGAGTGAAACGAAGTATCCATTTTGATTACTTATCTCCATTCACCAGACTCATCACTTCGACTCCGCTATTAGATTAGCATTATTATAATAATTAGATTTGTAAATCATTAATCAGGTTAAATATCTGAACAACCAAGAGGAGTTTAGGTGAACTATTTCGACTTCTAAACTGTAGGGTTTA
>JAUHXN010000097.1 GCA_030426865.1 bacterium
CCTAACTGCTCTATACGGGCGAGAGGGTGTTATAGAAATGCCAATAAGAGATGAGTTGCCAAAGAACTCTTATGAGATGGTATATGCCAATGCAAATGGGGGATTCGATAATATTGAACAATCAATTTACTCAGCCGATATAGCCAAGAGTGGTTACAAAGGGATACACAATATGATATTTGGTTCATACAATGTGGACTGGGATTCAGAAAGTAACTTACTTCGCTCTATAATTGCGGCTAAACCAATGGCATTGACTGCTGTATGGGGAACTCGTCCATTTTGGACTTACTTCAAATTAGGGTTAGGGGAGACATTCGGAGAGGCATTGTTAAGTACCCAGAATAATCGCTCAGAATATGTTTATCCTTCTGCTTCATACAATGGGGGAGTTCATATAGCTCTTATGGGTGACCCTACTCTAAGCTTGATAAATGAGTCACCTCTAGATTCAGCAGAGTACATAATAACAAATAGTGAAATAACTGGAATTCGTTTAAACATAAAAGAGAATGAATCTATTTATGGATTTCAGATTCTCTATCTTAACAATGAAAAATCGTATGTAGCTAATCTTCCCAAATACAAAGATAATATGACAGGGGTATTTGAACTCACTAGAGAAGAAATGGGCTTCAAATCAGGGTTAATATATGCCGATGCAATAGTACGCCCCATAATACTAGCAAGCACTAAATCAGGAAGATTCTACTACTTGGGTAATGGTGTAGATTTGCGATGAGGATGTAATCTTTTAATTACACCTATGAACCCTTATCACTAAAGGAATTTATAATTCTTAAACTACAAATAAATTCGTTGATTCACTCCGATTTGTTACTAATCCAAATCATTCTAACTTTAATTGTAACATTAATATACAATCGTTAATAAAAATTACTTGTTTTGAAAAATAAATTTGGATGTTATGTTATGTTATGTTATGTTATGTTTGATACAAATCAAATTAGAAAATGTTTGTAAATTGTTTTGATAAATGAATTACAAATGAATCCATCAACAAAAGCCCCACTCAACAGGAGGCTAAAAGAGTGGCAAAACAAAGAACTATATTATAAAAAAAGTCAGAAAAAACGAAAATCGTTTTCCCTGACCTGTAGTTGTCAAACTAATTCTTGGCGAAAACATTTGACTGCTACAAATATAGTAATAAGTAATTAATTATTAACATATTTGAGGTGTTTATTATGAAAAAATATTCTAATATATTGGTTGCTCTTGGAGTAACATTATTCCTGCTTGCAGTAGGGATGAAAAGTGAGGCGGAGGCGCAGACTTGTTGTCCGAGTGGTCTCTATACTCAAATAACAGTAACTAATGTTACTCATCCTGCAAGTGGTTGTAAATTTTCAATAACCTATTGTTACTATGATGGACCTGGCGGGGATAGAAAGCTATTCATATGTAATATAAATGTAGACGCAAGTCAATCGTGCAATTATAATAACTTCAATCTAAACTCTAGTTTCTGGAGTTTTGTAGATGAAGTAGTTCGTTATGATTTGCATAGTAGGGATCCATTTGATCCTTGTGTTGAGGGTGGTGGACAAACGAATATGATTGTAGAAAGCTCAAAGGCTAAATGTCAGAAAGTTTATTATGATATGATTTTAGATGCTTACATAGTTGAGGCATGTGATGCAGAACCTGGGCTTTGTGTCTCAGTCTATTCGATTTGCGCAAGCAATGGAAGTTTAATTAAAACAGACATATCAGGTCCAACATACATTGGTGGTGGTGATTGTCCTACTACACCACCTAACATCAATAGTAATACACCAACTTGTTTTAATACTTGTCAATAGGATGATTATGAGGAAAATAGTCATGATATTAATTCTATCACAATTTTCATTATTCAGTCAGATAAATGAAGATGAATTTTATAATACTACTGATTTTTACTTGCAGGTTCATAAAATAGATAAAGGTGAATTTCTATTTTTTGGTAATAAAGGTGGAATTATTAGAACTTACGATTCAGGTGATAATTATGTTCAGAATTACTCTGGGACAACAAATAGTATATTAAATCTAGAAAATCATAAAGACTATGTAGTAGGTATTACAAATAATTACGAATTCATGGCTTCCCAAGATAAGGGAAGCCATTGGATTGTAAGAAAGCTTACTGATAGTATAGTATCGATGGATGCGAGTGATAATTATGTTGTAATGGCGACATTATTTGAAGATATTCTAATCTCCTCGAATGTTGGAAAAAGCTGGGACAGAATAAAAGTAGAAGGGAAATACATTAGATTTATTTTTATAATAAATGATAGAATATACACTATAGATAAAAATAACTCTATTGATTATACTGATGATTTCGGTAAAACTTGGATTAATATAGAAACACCAACTGAATTAATTGATGGTCAATTTGTCGCCAAAAGAGTTGGAAATATTATTAGCTTAAGAAATAAAGGTGCTTTTTTTAGACTAGAAAATGATGAAACTATTTCAAAATTTGAATTTCAAACTGGATCAATAAATACTCATACTACAATAGGTGAGAACTTTGACTTTGCTACGGCGAATTCAAATACAAGAGAGATTAATTATTACAAATATAACACAGAAACTAAATCAGAAGAATTAATCTATAGCTATTACAACGTATATTTCTATGGTAATACATTCAGAATTTATGATTTAGAAGTTGATGGTAATGTAGCATTTATGACATTAGAAAATAGAACTATTATGAGGTCAATTGACTTTGGTAAGACTTGGGAAGTAGTCACACATACACCAATATTGGAAAATGGTTGGCCTTTAAAAGTATTTGATGAGAGCAACTGGAGTTTAATAAGTAATAATATAATATATAAATCAACAAATGGTGGAGTTACTTTCAAACCTGGAGATGATTTTATTATAGATACTAGTGGAGGAATGATTAAAAATGCAATTATAAATGACTATTATTACTATAATAGAGATTCAGCAATTTATTTCATTAATTACTTTTCTAATAATACTACAATAGATGAAATATATACAACAAATGATGGCGGTATTTCATTAAGAGGTCTAAATAAAAATACAAATGATGAATTAAGTTTTGTAGCTGATATGAATGATTATATTCTTGTAAATGGAAAAAAATTCTTTGGTCGTGGAATAACTGTTGAGTTTAGTAAAATTTGGAAAAGTGTAAATTTAGACTCAATTAATGCTATTGATAGTGTACAGAATGGTTTTATTGAAACTGTTAGGATTGAAAATAAGATTTATCTTTTTTACTCTAGAGTAATTGAAAATGGAAACAAAAGCTCTTCAACTATTGCAGTTTCATCAGATTCATTGAAAACAATTAATAGAATATTCTCATATGAGAATGATAGTGTAAATTCAATTTCATCAAGATTCTTAATGAAAAGCCGAAATGGAAATATTTATTTTGTAATAGATACTAAATCTGGAAGTATATCAATTCCAAGTTATTATAGATTAGATACGAAATCAGATAAAATTTATAATTTAGAACAAGAAATTAAAATTATTAGTGGATACAATTCACAGGAAGTATTTGTTGAAGATCAGAATTATTTCAGACATGAAGAATTTATTGTTGAAGATTTTTCTTTTCTTTTTAACTATATAGAAGTCAGTTTAGAAGGAACAGAGTTCGTATATGATACAATAGGCGAAAATAAAAATGGATTAATACCTTTAAAAATATTTGATACGGATAATGTAATTCTAACTGGGAATCAATATAGTATTTACAAACAAATAGAACCAGATAGATTAACAAATGTAGAACAAACTGAATCAAGAACAGAAAATCTGCCTATATACCCTTTTGCACCTAGACCAAACCCAGCAAAAGAAAAGATAAAAGTTAGATTTTACACCGAATCTATGGAGAAAATAGGAAATCTTAAGGTTCATTTAGTTAACATAGCAACAGGTATTAAAGTAGAAATAAAAGATTATGATATTAGTTTTACTAACAATTGGAATGGAGAGATAGCATTTGACATTACTGATTTTTCAATTGGGTCATATCTCATTAATCTCTCAATAGATGATTTCAACAGAAGTTCAAAGTTAATCATCACAAAGTAAAATCCAAAGGAGCTTCGGCTCCTTTTTTTTGTTCTATAATTCTTCTAATCCCACTTGCAAAAAAAAAGACCATCATTTTTTATGACGGTCTTGAATAATATTAAAACTAATTGATTTAATTAATTACCATTCTTTATTTGTTTACTGACATTATCCTCTTGCGAGTCAACTACAGCAATGGCAACCATATCTAAAATCTCATTGACATCGCTACCTTGCTCAAGTATATGAACAGGTTTAGACATACCTATCAGTATAGGACCAATTAGGTTCAGATTACCAATTTTTGATAGAAGCTTATAAGTTATATTACCTGAGTTTAGATCTGGGAATATTAGCACATTAGCTCCGCCTTTTATATCACTGAATGGAAATGTGGTCTCTATTATGTCGGGTTTAACCGCAGTGTCCGCTTGCATCTCACCATCGACAATCAAATCTGGTCTTTTAGTTTTGATTATGTTTCTAGCATCTCGCATTTTCTTAGGGGATTCCCCTTGCGCTGAGCCAAAGTTTCCATATGAGAGTAATGCGATTTTGGGTGTTACATCAAAGTGCTCTGCAATTTCTGCGGCTTGTATAGCTATATCTGCAATTTCTTGAGCATTGGGGTTTATATTAACTGTAGTGTCAGCTAGGAAATAGGTTTTCTTCTTAGATGAGACGATATGTAACCCAGCTACTTTGTTAAATCGTGGGTCATGTCCTACGGCTTCTAGTGCTGGTCTTATAGTAGATGCGTAGTTTGTATTTAGTCCACTAAGCATACAATCTGCATCACCCATTGTTACCATCATCGAGCCATAATAATTTCTATGATTAATCAACCGCTTTTGGGCATCATGCTTATTTACCCCTTTTCGCTTTCTTAAATTGTAATATTCTTCAATATACTTATTAGTTTTCTTTCCAATTACAGGATTGATTATTTCAATACCATCTAACTCATACCCAAATTGATCTGCAACTGCTTCTATATCTTCCTTAACACCTAGTAAGATTGGTTTAGCTATTCCCTCTTCTACAGCTAATTGTGCTGCCCTAATTATACGTGCATTATCTCCTTCAGGGAATACTACTCGCTTAGGTTTTCTTCTAGCTTTCTTATATATAAGAGACATAAAGCTTTGAGTACGTCCCATTCTCACATTCAGTTGGTGTTTATACTCATCGAAGTTCTTGATTTTCTTTCTAGCAACACCAGAGTCCATAGCAGCTTTAGCTACAGCAGGTGCCACAGATGTTAAAACCCTATGGTCAAATGGCTTTGGAATAATATATTCTGGCCCAAAAGACATTTCATCTACACCATAGGCAGCTTTTACACTTTCAGGAACGTCTTCACGTGCTAATTCGGCTAATGCATAAGCCGCTGCTATTTTCATTTCTAGGTTAATAGCACTAGCATTTACATCTAATGCTCCACGGAATATGAAAGGAAAACCCAATACATTATTAACTTGATTAGGATAATCAGAACGACCAGTTGCCATTATCACGTCTTTTCGTGCTGCAGTTGCATCTTTGTAAGTAATCTCTGGGTCAGGATTAGCCATGGCAAATATAATTGGCATTTTAGCCATCGATTTTACCATTGCCTTATCTACTACTCCACCAACAGATAAGCCCATGAATACATCTGCACCTTCCATTGCATCTGCTAAAGATCTTTTGTCTGTATCAATTTCGAATTCTTTCTTATACTCGTTCATATCTTCTTCTCGTCCAGTATATATAACGCCTAAACGATCACACATCAATACATTCTCAGGTTTAACTCCTAATGCCATGTGGAATTTTGAACAAGCAATAGCTGCCGCTCCGGCACCATTATAGACTACTTTGATTTCATCAAGTTTTTTACCAGCTAACTCGACAGCATTTATCAATGCAGCACCAGAAATTATGGCTGTTCCATGTTGGTCATCATGAAACACAGGAATATCTAATCTTTTTTGTAATTCTGTTTCTATAATAAATGATTCCGGTGCCTTAAAGTCTTCTAAGTTTATCCCACCAAAAGTTGGGCCCATCATTTCGATAGCATTTATTAAATCTTCTGTATTTGTAGAATTTAATTCAATATCAAATACATCTATATCTGCAAATGCTTTAAATAATCCACCCTTACCTTCCATTACTGGTTTACCAGCAGCAGCACCAATGTCTCCGAGACCCAAAACAGCTGTACCATTAGTAATCACAGCTACTAAGTTACCTTTGTTTGTGTACTTGTAAACGTCATCTGGATTCTTTTCAATTTCTAAACACGGATAAGCTACACCTGGGGAGTAAGCTAAAGATAAATCTCTTTGAGTTATAAATGGTTTTGTAGGTACGACTTCTATTTTTCCAGCAGGTGATTTGGAGTGATAGTTGAGTGCGTCTTCTTTCCTGATTTTCATATAATATTCTTATTATTGCTAAATTTTCAATTTCAATATACGAAAATACTAATGGATTTGTGTTTTGTTAATTACTAAATTACATAAGTGATTTTTTGGTTTTGTCCATCCATACTTTCGGAGTAAGAATTAATAAATATTTTATCAGAAAGCTCGTAACTTACACTATAGTTAGCAATATTTTCTGTTTTCCTTATATTAATATCTAATTTTTTGTAATAAATTTTTGCTCTATTATTACGCTCATTGATAACTATTTTAATATCAATATTCTTCTCATCTGAAATTATAGCTTGTAATATTTTGTGTTTTTTAAATAGCTCTACTCTATAATTGTTTCCTTCAATATTTACATAATACACAGTTTGAGCTTCATTGAGTTTAGCAGCTATATTTCTAGTATAAAGTGCATCAACGAAAGAAGAATTATACTTAGTTAACTCTTCTAATTTATCAAGGTTTGGAATAATTGAATTTACATTCAACCTAATAGAAGAGGGTGAAATATAGTTTAGTACTAAGTTTAATATGTTTTTATCTTGAATATTGTAACCAGTTAAATACAGATCAATTAGAATGAATTCTATACTATGGGTTAGATTATACTTTTTCTTCTGTTTTCTGAACTCTTTAGTCAATTCTAAAATATCTATTATTACGTGCCTTAGTAACCGATTTACTCTTAATGCATACTCTTTGATGATATTTTGAGCTACATCACTATCTGCGATATCTAAAACTCTTAGAATCTCTTCTATATTTAACTTTTTGTTAGTGATTATTAAATCAGTAGAGTGAACTGATATAACTAATGAAGGTTCTATATCTTTTATTAGAAAATAAAGTCTATCTCCTTGTTTCAAACTTGGGTGAATTATAGCTTTGAATATACCATTGGGTAATTTGATTTTGAAAAGCTCTTTACTAACTTTCTCTAAGACTTGACCGAATACTATTTCACCTTTTCTTAGCTTTATAGAAGCTTTTTTATTTGGAGCTTTCGTTACTGGCAAATATCTACCACCACGAGAAGAGTAACTTTCAGTTACGATTCTATTGGAAGTATCTATTCTACCTGCTTTTGACATAAATCTAGCTCCGAAGGATCCCAAGAAATACGCATATTATTATCCAATGCATCTATATTAGCTATATCGGCACTTGAAAGCTCAAAATCAAATACATCTATGTTTTGTTGAATTCTTTCTGGATTTGCTGACTTCGGTAATACGATAAATCCTTTCTCCAAAGACCAACGAATAAGTACTTGTGCAGTTGATTTACCATACTGCTCAGCTATTTCTTTTAGGATAGGATTATTCAATCTAGTACCTCTCACAAGAGGCGAATGAGCTTGTATTTTTATATCATAAGATTCACATTTCTCAGCTAATTCTTTTTGGTATAAGAAAGGAGTAATCTCTATTTGGTTGACTACAGGAGTAATAGGAGATTTTTTCATTAGCTCTTCTATATGCTTAATAGTATAGTTACTGACACCTATTGAGCGGGCCTTACGGTCATCATATATCTGTATCATTGCTTCCCAAGTAGCTTCTCTTTTCTCTGGAATAGGCCAATGAACTAGATACAAATCGACGAAATCAGTTTGTAGCTTATCCAAACTTACATCTATAGCCGCCATAGTATTATCATATCCTTGGTCATCGTTCCAAACTTTTGAAGTAATGAATATATCTTCTCGCTTTATTCCAGTATTCGTAAGTACATTTCCAATTTCTTCCTCATTTCCGTACAATGCGGCAGTATCTATATGTCTATAACCTGCTTCAAGTGCAGTTTCGAGTGCCTTTTCTAATTCGTACCCATGCATTTGATATGTACCAAGACCAATCCAAGGAATTTCTACCCCATTATTCAAAACTAAATCTTTATTTTTACTTATTTTGCTCATCTTATGTAACTTTTTTGTTAGGATATGTTTCTTTGTATAACGTATATAATGACAAATATAATATTAATAAGGCAATAATAATGATTAAACAAATAATACTTTTACTTTTAGTGGTAACTTTAAGCACTTCATTTGCACAAGATCTACCAGAATACCTTAGAGCAGAGACCAAGCATTTTGATGTTGAAAATACTACTTCGGGTACTCATTACCATAAAAATAATAGAGTACAAGACTACGGTGATGTAGAAAGAAGAAACTATGATGTACTTCATTATGATTTATCTTTAGATTTAAAAGATGCATTAAGATCCAATTTGGATGCACCGATGGAGGAAAGAAAAGGCTTTTCTGGAGATATTAGAATGACAGTATTATTAACTTCAGATGTTGATAGTATTGAGTTTGATGCTGCCAATATGAAAATTGGATACAGTACTGTTGATGGTGTTTTTCCAGACAATGTACCTGTTGCTGAGAATGGTTTAGTTAAAATATATGTAGGTGATCATAAAGCAGGTGACACCATTAATGTTTCGATATACTATACATCAATTGCAGATGATGAAGATGGCTTTTGGAGAAACCGTGGAATGCACATATATCACAAAGGATATAATGTAGGAAATAAAGATAGGTTTGATAATCCTGTTATTGTAGAGCATAATATAGCTTATTCTATGTCAGAACCAGAATTAGCTCGATTTTGGATGCCTTGTAATGATAGACCTTATGATAAAGCAACTAGCTCAATGAGTATAATTGTTCCAACAGGTTATACTGCTGTTTCTAATGGTTATCTCGCTGATATTGAGGAACAGACTTCACAGTCGCTAAAGAACACTGTTTTATATAGTTGGATTAACAACGAACCAATTGCTACTTATTTAATGAATTTTGCGGCTTCAGTTTTTGATACTTTACAACAGACATATATTAAAAATGGAGACACAATACCTTCAACTCATTACTTCTGGCCAGAAGATAGAGATGATATT
>JAUHXN010000098.1 GCA_030426865.1 bacterium
GCTCTGACGATTGGTTCGAGTAACCTAGTTTCTCAAGTCAATGACTCTACAGCTCAAGTGGAAATATACTCTGAACTTGTATCACCAGATACTTTGATGTTACAATTCAGTGCTATTAGGTTGACTGATTCATTTCTAACAAACTGGGCAAACTCTACTTTTATGGTTGGGTTTGATGATAATATTGATTTCAATAATATTGGTGTTGTAGAACATCCTAACCAATTAGATATCCCTTATAAAAATCCAACAAATCTTTCCTTTGGAGCATATACAACTCAAATTGATATAGCTAACGATAGAATTGCATTCGGATATTTAGGGCCATATACAAATGACTCTACAGTATTTATTCCATTGATTGGAGATACTGCAGTTGTATTAGGTAGATATTTCGTTTACACTAAAGATGGTTCACCTTTTCCGCGTGGGAATAGGGAAGAGGAAGACGGAGTACGTTTTGAATGGAAAAGCCCAGTAGAATATTATCAGGACTTTGCTTTCAAAACAGAATTACCAATTGATTCACTTACTGTTGCAGGTTGGTTTTTAGAAAATGACAATGTCCCTGCAATTGGTGACAATTATAACACAGTTATCTTTAAAAATGATAACTCTGCAAGACCAAGAATGATATTGGAATATTTTAGAGCAAGATATGCTTCTAATCTAAAAGTAGTTTGTGAATGGAAAACAAGAAGTGAAGCATTCAATAAAGGTTTTATTATCAAACGTGGATTAATGCCATTTGATGAGACTGACCCAAATGCCGTAACTTATGTCACAGATGTTGCGGATTACCGAGAACCGCAAAACGCATTCGAAATGACTGGACTAGGCACTCGTTCGCCTGGTAAGTCTTACAGATATAGATTTGATACAGTTTCATTTAGAAATTATGTTTATTGCTATGAATTATTGTACCAAGACGATTCTGATAACATATTAAGTCTTGCAAAGTCTTGTGTTAATATACCAAATGCGGTTTTAACTTATTTGCAAGCGAACCCAAACCCTGCTAGTAAAATAGCTCAAGTTGAATATACAGTAGAAGATGATGTTTATCTAACTTGCGGGATTTATGATTTAATTGGTAGAAAAATTCTTAGTGTATATGAAGATGAATTCAGATCAATTGGAACTCATACATTCTCGGTTAATTTGCCAGAAAATTTGGCAATTGGGATGTATGATATAGTTATGATAGCAATACCTATTAATGACACTTCCGTAGAAAAGTCAACTGGGGTATTCAAACTTCAAGTAATCAAATAAATTAAAATTAATTTATTATTTTAGCAGCATGAAAAAAATACTACTTATATTAACTATTCTTTTATCAATTTCTCCATTATTCTCGGAAGAAGATAGAGGAACAATGGTTGATTATAACCCCTTACCTAATAATGATACTCTAGTAGTAACTCGTTGGTACGGTGATTGGTGGTTTGGTGGTGGTGTTTCAACTCAATACAATCAGTATTTCGGCGATTTTTATGCTCCAGGTGCTCCCTCTAATTTAGCTCATGTGAAATTCAATCCTGAATATTTGTTTGAAAACGGAACCGGATTTGGATATTCTCTTGGAATAATTGTTGAGTATAATCCAATTTCTTCTCCTTATGGTGGTTTTTTACAGTTAAACTACCTTAAAAGAGGATTTAATTCGGAAACAGAAATATTAGCAAAAATCGATGATAGAAAATATGTTTTAGAATCGACATTAAATTATTTAGAAATTAGACCCGCTTTTAGGTATGATTTCGGATTTTTAAATATGTTTGGATATGTTGGACCTGGTGTAGATTTGAATATTAGTCAAAAGTCAAACCATTATTTTACTTTCGAGAACACAGGTACTATTAATCAACTTAACAAATACGAATTCAATGAAGTAGAAACAAGATTTTATTTGCATTTTGGTGTAGGTTTGGACTTGTTTCTAACAGATTTGAATGGAACTAGATTCAGATTTTCTCCTTTTATAGCTGCAGACTTTGGTACAGATATATTAGGTACTCAAAATGGTGGACTTAGTACCTCAGCTATTAATATGGCCTCAGCTAGATTAGGTGTTTCACTTAAACTAGGTCCAGATCATAAGCTTTATGATACACTCAAATTTGATCCTAATTACAAAGGTCCTGACTACCAAGTTGCTGTTATGGACAGTGATATTAATTTGAAAGGAAATTTGAAAGATACATTGTTGAGTCCGACAGATATAGCTTATTTCGAATTACCTGAACCAATTGAAATTGTGAGAGAGGAACCGGCTATATTTAGAGAAAGTACAAACGAAAATGATTTCAAACCTATCAAATTAGAAACAAACCGAATGAAATTCTATGAGTTCCCTACTTCTGAGTCTACACAACTTACAAGCGAACTAAAGAATTACCTAGATAATGTAGCACGTTATCTAAATGAAAACCCTGGTGCAGAGATTCGTATTGTAGGTCACTCTGATAATATGGGTACTGCAGAAGAGAATCAAAGACGTTCTGTAATTAGAAAAGATAGAGTCGTAAGATATCTATTAGCAAAAGGTATCAACCGATATCGTATCTTAGATAGAGGTGAAGGTGATAGAAAGCCGATTGCTGATACAAGAACTGCTGAGGGTAGAAAGAAAAACCGAAGGGTAGAAATAACTATTATACAATAGTTTCATTTCTTTTTCTTAATTTCGCTTAAACCTATTTAAACTTATAAGAATATGAGCATAAAAACTATTTCTACTTACGAATCGATTGTTAAAGGGACGGACCAAAAAAAGAAAAGTCTAATCTTTGATTTCAAAAAAACCTACTCAGCTTATATAGTACTGATACTGACTATAATAGCAAGTTTTGTTGTTATGCAGTTTGTAGAAAGTTCTATAGAATCAGACCAAAAGCTTGCCTTCGAGAAAGCTTCTAACTCAATTAATAGTAGAATAGACAAACATAATCTTGATATTATGCATGTCCAAAGTTCAATGCAAAACCTTTTTGAGAATACTTTTGTTGTAAAAAGTGTATTCGAACTAAACGGATTAAATTTAGTTCAGACTTACGAATCTCTGATAGGTATGAATTATGTTTATCAAGTTTTCCCTAACCAGATGGGTGAGTTTATACACGCTACTCGTTCACAAGGGTATTATGATATGCGTATCCACCCTAAAGCTGAAAGAGAAGAATATTATATTGTGGAGTATGTAGTTCCATTCGAAGGAAACGAAGATAGAAGTGGATTCGATTATGCAAGTGATGAAGTTGGTATTCAATATATTAAAAAATCTGCTGAGTTAGACTCTACATTAGTAACACCTATTTATAATTTTAGAGATGGTGTTGAAGGATTTCAAATAATCACTGCTATTTTCAAAAAGGGTGAAAATAGAGAAACTCTTGATCAAGGTATAGAAAATAATCAAGGTACTTTAATATTAGAAATTGATTCTAAAAAATTCTTTGAAGAAGCATTAGGAAAAGGTAATGCCTCAGATTCTACTGTGTACTTTAAAGTTATAGACCCTTCAGATAACAACAAGTTAGTTTATGCTTCAACGAATACACCGACAGATGAAAATTTGAAGCCGGTTGTTGAAGAAACTGAAACTATAAACATAGCGGGAAAAGACTTCCAACTATATCTAGCAACAGTACCAAATTTTGGTGGGACTACTCAAGATGTCTTACCTATAATCTCTTTTATCGTGACATTGGTTATTGGACTTATGCTGTTTGCATTTCTAGTCTCAGTGATCACTTCTCGTGAAAGAGCTCAAGAAATTGCTGATAGATTAACACTGTCTCAAAGAAGAATATTCGATACTTCAAATGATATAATAGGTATTCTAGATTTAGAAGGTGTTTGGAAAACTGTAAATAATGCTATAACTCCAATACTCGGAGTTGACTCAGAAGTTGTTATTGGTAGTCATCTGAGCAAATATTATAAACATGATTTAGATAGGAAAGAGTTAGTTGCAACTATAGCTGAGACTAAAAATGAAACTGCTTTCAACCAAACAGCATTAATGAAAGTAAATGATACTGAAAAATGGATTGGATGGAATTTCTCTATATCCAAAGCAGATAGTCTAATTTATGCTATTGGTAGAGATGTAACTTTAGAAAAAGAAGCTGAAAAACAAAGCAAGGTGAAAAGTAGACAAAGAAATCTAGCAGAGCACTATGCTAAAGAAGCTAATATATCGAAATCATTTTTGATCAGAGATATTTCAGATAAGTTAATTAAAATTTTAGTTGATAATCAGAATAACATTCAAAAATTGAACGAAACTAAATCGGAACTATCTGATGCTTCTGAAGGATTATTAGTAAAAGTTGAAGAGAATTCGAATATTGTCTACAATATTGTCGAAAGTATGAAAGAAAATACTGTGATGTCAGACAAATCAAATGACTATAGAATTGAAAAAGTTGACTTTTTATCAAAACTAAATAAAGCAATAGAAGATACAAAGAAATTTAACTCTAAAAATAATTTAGAGATAATCACAGAATGGAATCAGTTAAATAATCTATTTGTTTATGCAAATGATGCTGCTCTAAATGAAACATTTGATCAGCTATTTAAAACATTAGTCACTAATCAAGATAATGTAGAAATCAATATTCAAATTGAGAAAAATAGTTTCGAAAATGTGATGGAATTAGAGATACTTTGCTCTAATAATATTGAACTTGCGAGCATTGTTGAAAAATTCAAAGAAAATAGAAATAATATATTTGACATAATTTCTTCTGAAGATGAAGATTATATTTACAATATTGCACTCATAGAATCCGACTTTAAACGTATGAATGGTAACACAACAATTGAAACATTAGAAAAAGATGAGACTTTGTTTATTGTTACTATTCCTTTGAACGTATAAATAGGTAAATGGAAATTAATGAGTAATCTAGAATTTAACAGTTATTTTGATGATGAATCACCTGATGAAATGAATAAAAAAATCAGGAGATACAGAAAGGCTGTACAAAATAGAAACGATTCGGAAAATTTACCCTCTCCTGATATAATCGAAGACCTAGTAAACTATTGTATTGACAACGATAAGTATGTCGAGGCTCTTGAGTTTTGCTCACTTTGGTTAGAATACTATCCAAGTTCGAATGATGCCTGGGTTAAAAAAGGAATTGCAGCTCTCAATTTAAGTATGTACGAAACAGCTGTTAGCTCATTCGAAAGAGCCCTTCACTATAACCCAAATGATGCCGAGATATTAATCTATAAAGCAGATGCATTAGAAAATCTAGATGAGTTAATTTTGGCTGAAGAAACAGTAAACCTAGCTTTGAGAATAGACCCAAGCAATGATGAAGCATTTCTAATATTAGGTAATATTTATCAGAAAAAAGGTAATTACGAAGAAGCTGTAAAAGTTTATTCCTATCTCGTTAGTAATGAAGAGTTCAAAAGAGATGTATTACAAGAAATCGCTTTTTGTTATACTATTATTGGTGATTACAAATTAGCGATAGAATTTTATAATCAAGCAATTGACGAAGATCCGTTTGATTTTGAGTTATGGTTTAATTTAGGTGTTATTTACTCCCAAAATGAACAATTCAATAAGGCAATTGATGCCTATGATATGGTACTTGCTATACAGGATGATTTTTACCCTGCTATTGTACAAAAGGCAGATTCATACTCAGCTATTGGCAAATTAGCTGAAGCTATCACTTGGTATGAGACTGCATTAGAATATACTCCAAAAGATAAAGATGTTATGCAACAGCTAGCAGGAGCTTATGCTGATAACGAAGAATTTGGAAAAGCAATAAAGCTATTTACTAAAATCATAGCTAAACATCCATATAATTACCAGGCTTATTTCGGGCGAGGAGTATGTTTGGATGCCTTAGAGCAATTCGAAGAAGCAATAGAGGACTATAATCGCGCATTAGAATTTAACAAAAATGTTGTTGAATTATGGTATGCTAAAGGAGATACCCACTATAATTTATCTCAGAGATACGATGCCGTTGACTCTTATAAAAAAGTAATTGAGCTTGATCCATTTAATTTCGAATGCATGGAAGACCTTGGTCGTCTTTATATAGAATTAGATAGTCTTAATTATGCAGAGGAAATCCTTTTAGAATGTGCTTCCTTGTCACCTAAACATGCCAATGCATATTATTTGATAGGCAAAATAAAAGCTTTTCAGAAGCAATTACCACAAGCAGCACAGTTTATCTCAGATGCAATTAAATTGGATATGATTATCAGTGAGTTATTCCAAGAAGAGAAAGAAGATTTCTTGGAAAAGAATGTTGACCTTAAAAAGCTAACTTCACTTATCATAGAAAAGAGTTAGTCAGAAAACCTCCTTTTTATATTCTTTCTTCTAATAAGAATTATATTATCACGTCAAATACTAGTTAGTTTCAATTAATCTCCTATTATATAATGTCAAATAGAATAATTCTTACCGGTGGAACAGGTTTTCTTGGGTCTTCTCTAATTAATGATCTTGTTGAAAGAGGATATAATTGTGTTGTATTCACAAGATCTCCTGAAAAATATAAAAGCACTGAGGCAGTAAAGTATATTGAATGGATACCGGAATCTAGTTATTTGACTAAGTATATATCAGGATCTAAGGCCGTAATTAATCTAGCTGGTGCACCGATAGCAGGAAAAAGATGGACTGATGAATATAAGAAACTAATAATTGACAGTAGAGTCGATACAACAAATGCTTTAGTTGATGCAATAAATCGATGCAAAACAAAACCGGAGATGCTATTGTCTTCTTCAGCTAGTGGATATTTTGGTGATAGAGATGATGAGATACTAACAGAAGATAGTAATCCGATTTTCTAGCAGAGGTATGTAAGAAGTGGGAAGAAGCTACGAATAAACTATCCAAAGAGGTTAAACTAGTAATCTTTAGAACTGGTATCGTTCTTCACCCTGATAATGGGGCATTAGAACAATTATTAAAACCTATAAAACTATTCGTTGGAGGTAGCTTAGGTAAAGGTGATCAATATTTTTGTTGGATACATGTTGCAGATTGGAAAAGGTTTCTTATATTCGCACTCGAAAAAAATGGCAATAGCCAAATATATAATTTGAGTGCCCCTAATCCGGTCACTAACTATGTTCTGACAAAGACAATTGGTAAGATTTATAAGCGACCAACTATATTCAAAGTACCTACTTTTATATTAAAATTAGTACTAGGAGAGTCAGCTTCAATGGTTTTAAACTCACAGAGAATGATTCCAAAAAATATTTTAGAAGCTAACTTTAAATATGAATATGAGTTAATAGAGGAAGCAATAATAAACCTTAAAAAAGTTTAAAAAAACTTTCGAAAATGTTTGGAAGTTAAACTAAACCACCATAACTTTGTAGCTCTTCAATAAACGAATTACTGAAGAATAGTTCTTTAAAAACGAATGGAAAAAAGTTTAAAAAAACTTTCGAAAATGTTTGGAAGTTAAAATTAAATGCCATAAGTTTGTAAGCTCTTTCGGATTTGAAAAATCAAAAGAGTGGTTCTTTAAAATAGAGTAGGTTGCTAGAAAGATAGGAAGAAAAAAAAACTTTCAAAAAAGTTCACTTTTTATTTGGACAGTAAATAAAACCTACTTAACTTTGTATCCCTTTTGCGAAACACTTTCGCAAAACTGGAAAAAGAAGTTCTTTGAAAATAGGGAAAAACATTAAGCAAGCGTAAGAATTTGCATTGATGATAAATCAATAAAACAAGAAAAACACTCGTTAATTTATATACAACGGAGAGTTTGATCCTGGCTCAGGATGAACGCTGGCGGCGTGCCTAACACATGCAAGTCAAGGAGAAGTTTCACTTCGGTGAAGCGGATACTGGCGCACGGGTGAGTAACACGTGGATAATCTGCCCTTTACACAGACATAACTCAGGGAAACTTGAGCTAATATCTGATGAGGCCTCCGGGTCAAAGCTTCGGCGGTAAAGGATGAGTCTGCGTCTGATTAGCTAGTTGGTAAGGTAATGGCTTACCAAGGCGACGATCAGTAACTGGTCTGAGAGGACGATCAGTCACACTGGAACTGAGACACGGTCCAGACTCCTACGGGAGGCAGCAGTGAGGAATACGTAGGGTCCAAGCGTTATCCGGAATTACTGGGTATAAAGGGTGCGTAGGCGGTCTTGTGCGTCGAAGGTTAAAGGCCATGGCTCAACCATGGAAATGCCCTCGATACGGCAAGACTTGAGTATGAGAGAGGAAGATGGAATTCCTGGTGTAGCAGTGAAATGCGTAGATATCAGGAGGAACACCGGTGGCGAAGGCGGTCTTCTGGCTCATTACTGACGCTGAGGCACGAAAGTGTGGGGAGCGAACAGGATTAGATACCCTGGTAGTCCACACCGTAAACGATGTATGCTTGGTGTTAGAACAAATTGTTGTTCTAGTGCCGGAGATAATTCGTTAAGCATACCACCTGGGAAGTACGATCGCAAGGTTGAAACTCAAAGGAATTGACGGGGGCCCGCACAAGCGGTGGATTATGTGGTTTAATTCGATGCAACGCGAAGAACCTTACCCAGGCTTGAAGTGTAACGGACTACTGCCGAAAGGTAGTTTCCCTTCGGGGTCGTTACAGAGGTGCTGCATGGCTGTCGTCAGCTCGTGCCGTGAGGTGTTGGGTTAAGTCCCGCAACGAGCGCAACCCCTATCTTTAGTTGCCATCAGGTTATGCTGGGAACTCTAAAGAGACTGCCCGCGCAAGCGGAGAGGAAGGCGGGGACGACGTCAAGTCATCATGGCCCTTATGTCTGGGGCTACACACGTAATACAATGGATGAGACAATGGGCGAAACCGCGAGGTCAAGATAATCCCAAAACTCATTCTCAGTTCGGATTGGAGTCTGAAACTCGACTCCATGAAGGTGGAATCGCTAGTAATCGCAGATCAGCATGCTGCGGTGAATACGTTCCCGGGCCTTGTACACACCGCCCGTCAAGCCATGAAAGTCGGAGGCGCCCAAAGATGCTTTTAGCATTTAAGGCGAATTTGATAATTGGGGCTAAGTCGTAACAAGGTAGCCGTATCGGAAGGTGCGGCTGGATCACCTCCTTTTAGGAGATCTTTCATCATGCACAAGTTTATGTTTTGCTTTCTTTTTTCCCTATTTTTAGAGAACTTCATTGTTCTTGGATAACCCTATGGGTCTGTAGCTCAGCTGGTTAGAGCACACGCCTGATAAGCGTGAGGTCGGATGTTCAAGTCATCTCAGACCCACTTATAAGTCGTAGCTCTGATTATAAGTGCTACAAACTATAAACTGACGGGCCCTTAGCTCAGTTGGGAGAGCGCCAGATTTGCATTCTGGAGGTCATCGGTTCGATCCCGGTAGGGTCCACAAAAATTGTTT
>JAUHXN010000099.1 GCA_030426865.1 bacterium
AAAAAATTGGAATGAAGATTGGGAAAAAACTTTAGAGCCAGTTATTATTAGTGACGAATTAGTAATATCCCCTACCAGCAAAGCTGATAATCTCAATCATTACAAATACTTAATAAAGATTAACCCTCAAATGTCTTTTGGAACTGGTTACCATGCAACAACAAGATTAGCTTCAAAATTACTTATCAATACCGTTAAACGTGATGAAAAATGGGTAGATGCAGGTACAGGAACAGGTGTACTAGCAATTTTAGCTTCTAAGCTTGGTGCCAAATCTATATTTGCATTCGATATTGATGAATGGTCAGTAAAAAATACTATTGAAAATGTAGATTTAAATAGTGTAGAAAATGTTACAGTTTCTCAATGTGATTTAAATACTTTACAACTAGATAAATACGATGGGATTGTTGCTAATATTTTTGCCAATATACTTATTAGTAATATGGACAAGTTTTCATCTTCGTTAGTACCTGATGGGGTTCTAATCTGTACCGGAATACTTAAATATGATAAACTAAAAGTATTAGAATCTGCACAAAAAGAAGGTTTCGAACTTCTCGAAGAGTTAGCAGAAGATGAGTGGATTGCTTACAAGTTTAGGAAGAAAAAATGATTTGTGCTTCAATTGATATAGGAACTAATACACTTCTTCTATTAGTTGTAGAAATTAAAAACAATAAAATACAGAAAGTATTAGTAGATGAACATCAAATAGCAAGGTTAGGCGAAGGATTAAATGATACTGGTGTAATTTCAGACAATGCAATATTGCGTGCTACTAGAATACTATATGATTACAAAAATATAATTGCCGAAAATAAAGTAGAGCTAGTAAGAGCCTCTGCAACAAGTGCGATGAGAGATGCAAAAAACAGCAAAGAAGTAAAATCATTATTTGAGTCAATACTTAACTCCCCTATTGAAATTATTAATGGGATAGATGAAGCAAGATTAAGCTACTTAGGTACAATAGAAGAAATCAGTAATGATTCTGACATAGTACTTGATATAGGTGGGGGAAGTACAGAGATAATTGTGGGTACAAAAGGTAATATTTTATTTAGTACTTCACTACAAATAGGAGCGGTGAGACTAACAGAAAGCTTCTTTCCAGATTTCAAATCAAAGAAAATAAACCTTGAATCAGCTAGGAAATTTATTACTGGTATGTTTAATGAAGTAGAAATACCATTTACTGAAGGTAATCTAATAGCAGTTGCAGGCACCCCTACTACAATAGCTGCAATTGACCTACAAATCCCTCAATACAACGCTCATCTGATTCATAATCATATACTAGAACTCAAAAATTTAAATTCAATTGTAGAAATATTTATTAATAAGTCCAGTAAAGAATTAGTCGAAGAATACAATGTTCACCCTAATAGAGCAGATGTAATATTAGGAGGTGCATTAATACTTCTGGAATTCCTCAAATACACTGGTAAATCTAGTTTAATTGTTTCGTGCAAGGGACTTCGATATGGACTAGTTTTAGACATGTTCAAAAATTAATTGAAATTCTGAATATATAAAGTTAGTTTTGTGATTATTTTAATTACCAATATCGGAGATATTATGCGTTCATTACTATTTGGTTTAATTGCCATTTCATTACTAGGTTTAACTTCATGTCAAGAAAGTGGGAAAAAAACGCCTGCATTCTTCAAAGATACAGTAACTTTTGATATGCTTTCAGATATGAAAAGTCTATTAGATGAGAATGCTGACAATATTACTATAGAAGATGTAAATAATTTGAATGGTGCAATAAGATACTACTCACCAATTAAAGACTCTTTATTAGGAAAGACAATTGGAGAATTGATTGAAGGTCAAAAGCAAAGAACTTTGAGCACAAATATCAACTTAACTCAAGCTACAGCTTTTAGTACTTTATTTACTCAGTCACTTAAATTTAATATTAGTGAATTTCAAAGAATAGAACAAGAAAACGGTCAGCCATTAAATGTTCCAACTTATCAATTCCAAAATATATCTGGTAAGAGCATTGTGAAATTATCAGGTGTGGTTGACTATTATAATGGCGAACAATTGATAAAGAGATTTACAATTGAAATCAATAAAGAAATACCAGCTGATAAAACTTTAAACCAACCGTATCCTTACAATCATGATGCATCAAATCAAAGAGATGTATTCGTAAGAACTAACTTTGAAAAGTTAAGAAAAGTTTGGATCCCTACTATGATAGAATTTGCTGATGGTAAAATCTACAAAAGAAATCCAGATAAAAAAGGTGAAAACCAATTAGAAAAAGAAGCTAAATAATACTAAGCTCTAAATAGAAATAAAAAAAGACGTTCAATATCAAATTGAACGTCTTTTTTTTTTAAATGGATTTCTAGTTATTCTATTCCTATGATTCTAATCCCAAGGCTGTATTAACTACGTATGCTTGCTCATGATTATGAATCTTAGACGAACCTGTTGCAGTAGATGCTGCAGTATGACGACCAGCGTATTCTATTTTCTTATGATCATCTATTAATTGAAGCAATTCTGTTAACATATAACTCCAAGCACCTTGATTTTTAGGTTCTTCTTGAGCCCAAATTATTTTTTCTGCTTTATTATACTTTTTGATTACTTCTTCTAACTTAGTGATATTCATAGGATATAGTTGTTCAATTCTGACTAAAGCAACATCATCCATATTTTCATCAGTTCGTTTCTGAAGTAAATCATAATAGAGTTTACCAGTACATAGTACTAATCTTTTAACTTTATTTGCTTTTATATTACTTTCTGTTTCATCAATTATATGTTGGAATTCACCACTAACAAAGTCAGAAGTCTGAGATACTGCAAGATGGTGCCTTAACATACTCTTAGGGCTTACTAATATCATTGGTATTTTATGAGTTAGTTTAGCGTGTCTTCTTATAGCATGGAAATAATTCGCAGGAGTCGTAAAATTACAAACAATCATATTCTCTTCAGCACAAAGCTGTAAAAATCTCTCTAATCTAGCTGATGAATGTTCTGGACCTTGTCCATCATGACCATGAGGTAGCAACATAATAAGGTTACTAGTTTGTCCCCATTTTACATCCCCACAAGATATGAACTGATCAATTATTGGTTGTGCCATATTTACGAAGTCGCCAAACTGAGCTTCCCAGAATGTTAGAGTTTGCTTTGCACTTACACTATAACCATAATCATATCCAACAACTGCTAATTCAGAAAGTGGACTATCGTATATTTGAATTTCTGCTTGATCAGATTCAATATTATTAAGAGGGATAAATGCTTCTTCAGTCTCTGAGTCAATCAAAACAGCATGTCTTTGACTAAATGTTCCTCTTCTAACATCTTCACCAGAGAACCTAATTCCTATATTATCTAATAATACTGCTCCTAAAGCAAGTGTTTCTGCTGAAGCCCAATCAAAAGATGGTTTTTCATCCTCTACCATATTTCGACGTTTTTGAAGACCATGAATAACTTTAGGATTCACATTGAAGCTACTAGGTACTTCAGTTGTATATTCTATTATCTTATTAAGTTTTTCTATACTAATAGTAGTTTCAAAATTTCTTATTGATTGACCAAACTTTTCTTCGAAAATAATCTTCTGAGATTTTGGTTTCTCTTTTCTTTGATCAAAGGCAAGTTCTAACTCAGAAGTATATGAATTTGTTAACTCTTCAACTTCCTCTTTAGTGAGAACGCCAGTTGATATTAGTTCTTCTTCGTAATTTTCTCTTGTAGATTTCATAGATCTAATTTTCTTGTACATAAGTGGCTGTGTATAACTCGGTTCATCACCTTCATTATGGCCA
Source organism: bacterium (assembly GCA_030426865.1). Taxonomy (GTDB): domain Bacteria; phylum Bacteroidota; class Ignavibacteria; order Kapaibacteriales; family UBA2268; genus PGYR01. Next base: position 3,813 of record JAUHXN010000099.1, read on the forward strand.
TACTTTCTGTAACAAATCATATCTATTATAACGTCTTCATTATATTTATTTCTATAATTAAGAGCAAATATTGCTGCTTGAGCAACAGCTTCTGGATCATCGCCATTAACGTGTAATATAGGTATCTGCAACATTTTTGCAACATCTGTTGCATAGTATGTTGATCTTGCATCTTCTACTGAAGTTGTGAAACCGATTTGATTATTTACTATGATATGAATTGTTCCACCATTAGAATATCCTTCTAATCTAGCTAAATTTAACACTTCTTGGCTTATACCTTGTCCAGCAAATGCAGCATCTCCATGAACTAGAATAGGTAATACTTTAGAGTAATCACCATTATACTTTTCATCAATTAGAGATCTACAAAACCCAAGGACAACTGGATTTACTACTTCAAGATGACTTGGATTTGGAAGTAAATGCACAGCCATTTTGTTGTTCTTGAGTGAAGTATATTCATTAGTTTGACCTAGATGATATTTAACGTCTCCTGAACCGTGATAGTCTTGCGGACTAATATCGCCATCAAACTCATTGAAAATAGTTTTTACACTCTTACCAGCATTATTTACTAGAACATTTAATCTTCCTCTATGAGCCATACCGAGAACAGCTTGTTCAGTATTCGAATTTGCTGAATCTTGCAATAATTGATCAATCATTACTATAAGTGATTCTGCTCCTTCAAGACTAAAACGTTTCTGTCCAATAAACTTTTTATGAAGGAAATCTTCAAATGTCTCAGCGTGAATTAATTTTCTTAATATATTTTTTCTTTCTTCTTTTTCAAATTTTAAACTATTTCTAGATGATTCTAAAGTATTTTTTATCCAATTTTTCTTTATGATATCTTGGATATGCATAAATTCGACACCAATTGTACCACAATAAGTATCTCTCATCAACTCTAATATCTCTCTTAGAGTCATTTGTTCTTTATCCCAAGAGTCAACCGCTGGAAAAGTTCTTTCTAAATCCCAGATATTAAGTCCATAATATGACATATCTAATTCAGGATATGAATAACTAGAAATTCCAAATGGATTTATATTTGCAAGTAGATGACCTCTTACTCTGAAAGAATTGATAAGTGACATAACATGAGTACTTTTCTCTTGTCTATGATTCATTTCTGACTTACTTATATCAGAACTATCAATTTCCCATTTTACAGGGTTAAATGGTATTTTTAAGCTAGCAAATATTTGATCATAAAATCTATTTTCACCAATTAATAGTTGGTGCATATAACGTAAGAATTCAGCCGATTCTGCACCTTGTACAATTCTATGATCATAAGTATTAGTAATACTAACAACTTTAGAGATAGCTAACTCAGTCAATTTATCAGGTTTTACAGCTGAAAATTCTGCTGGATAATCTATAGAACCAGAAGCAATAATCATACCTTGACCATTCATTAACCTAGGTACCGACATTATTGTCCCCATCATACCTGGATTAGTTAAAGATACAGTCGTACCTTCTAGCTCATCTAAAGTTATTTTGTTGTTTTTAGCTCTAGTAATCAAATCTGATAGTTTCTCTATAAATTCCGAGAAATTCATACTACCAGCATCTTTAAGATTAGGCACAAGTAATAATCTTTCGCCATTCTTTTTCTCAATATCTACAGCAACACCAATATTGATTTCATTGTTAACTTGGCGATAGTATTTTCCATCTTTTTTTACAAAACTATCATTCAGAGAAGGATATTGCTTTAAAGTTTTGACAATTGCCCACAACAAAAGATGTGAAAAAGATATCTTAGATCTTCTTTGTCTGAGCAAATACTTATTAATAATTCTTCTATTTTCGTCTAAAGGTTTTACCGGAATTGACCTAACTGAAGTTGCTGTAGGAACAGTTAGACTTTCCTCCATATTTTCAGCAATTTTAGTAGGTATTTTAGGTAATTCAGTTAATTTATCTAAGTCTATTCTTTCTGCATTCGGAGTGTTTTCAGCTACAATATGCGAAACATGTACTGTCTCGCCTCTCCCATTAGATGGAATTTTAGCAATGGATTTACCATTTGCTTTAGAAAAATAATCTCTCCATTCCGCACTAACAGAACTCGGATCTTTTAGGAAGTCGTAGTACAACTCTTCTTCGAAGGCTTGGTTTAAGTCAATCACTTTATAAACTTTATAAATGTTAAACATTAGTTATCAAATTAAAAAACTATGACGCTCTATACATTGATAAATTGTCATTTCTCAGATTTCAAAATTATCGAAAAGTTCGATAACTTCAGTGTTTTTGGAAACATTTAGTAAATTTTCAAAAAAACTTCGATTATGTAATATTCTTGATATTTTACTTAATGCTTTTATATGCAATCCTAACTCTTCGTTATTACTTAGAATTAGGAATACAATAGACACTTTTTTTCCATCTAAAGAATCAAAATTAACAGGTTTGCTTAATGTTATCATCGCTGCTGTCAGTTCATTTATATCTTCAGACTTAGTATGTGGTATAGCAATATTGTTGCCAATTCCAGTAGACATTAGATTTTCTCGAGCAAAAACTTCTTCTAGTACCTTGGATGTATTGGTAATGTTACCTGATTTACTAGCCAACTCAACTAATGTTTCTATTATTTCGTCTTTATCATTCAATTCAGAATTGAGTATTATACAATTCTCATTGAGTATTTCAGAGATTTTTTTCATAGTGTCATTTTTTTTTTACAATTTATCCAATCTCTTAGAGCAACTCAAATAATACTGTTAGTTTTGTATAAATAATTTAACAAATGGAAAAGATATGAAAGTTTTGGTAACTGGCGCAACTGGCTTTATTGGGAGCCATATAGCAGACCAAATGAAAGAAAAAGGGGCTGATGTAATCTGTATAGTTCGTAAGTCTAGTAATTTAAGGTGGGTGGAAAACAAAGGTTATAAGTTAGTTGAAGCTTCACTTTCTGACTTAGAATCATTGAAAAAAGTAGTCGAAGGTGTAGACGTTATATTCCACTCAGCCGGATTGACGGCTGCTAAATCAATGGATGATTTCGTTAGAGCTAACTTAACTGGAACGAAGAATTTATTCGAAGCAGCAAAATATGGGGCTCCTAATCTTCAACGATTTTTACATGTTTCAAGTCAAACGGCCGTTGGACCTTCCAAGTCATTAGATGATATCTCAACTGAAGAGCAGATACATAACCCATTAACTTCTTATGGTAAAAGTAAGAAGATGGCAGAAGATTACTTAAATGCAAGTCATAACATTCTACCTATAACTATTGTAAGACCACCAGCTGTATACGGCCCTCGCGATACTGCCACATTACCGATGTTCCAAGCAGCTCAGAAAGGAATTGGTACCCTTATTGGTTTTGATGATAAATATGTTAGTCTTGTAAGTTCTATGGACTTGTCAAGAGGAATTATAGAAGCGGCATTATCTAATAATACTGTTGGTGAATCTTATTTTATAGCATCTGAAATGTATTATAATTGGACAGAGATTATTAATACAATGGGTGCTGCAGCAGGTAGAAAAAACATATTAAAATTACGTATTCCTCATTCTTTAGTCAAAGTAATGGGTAGTGTAAATGGTATGATTGGGAATATAACCGGTAAACCTCCTGTATTTGACTCTGAAAAAAGTATTGATTTTATCCAAAAATACTGGACATGTTCTGTTGAAAAAGCAAAGAAAGATTTTGGGTACGCTCAAAAGTACAATCTAGAAGAAGGCTTTGATATTACATTTGATTGGTATAAAAGCAATGGTTGGATAAAGTAGATGTTTTATAAAAATATCCCTGCATTACTTATATCTGTTTTAGTATTAATTATTGCAATACTAATATTTTCTGTAAATATTACAAGGGTTGGGCTACATAATAACTACACTGAAATACAATCCAATACTCTCAATAAAGAGATAGAAGTATATGAAAACTTCAATGGTATTCCTCATATTGTAGCTGGAAATGAACAAGACCTATTTTATGCAATAGGATATTACCATGCGAAAGATAGATTATGGCAAATGGATATAATGAGAAGGGCCGCTGAAGGAAGACTTTCTGAAGCATTTGGAGAAAAGACATTAAACCAAGACTTATTCTTTAGAAGCATAGAAATGGGTGATTTAGCTAAAAAATCACTTAATAAAATGTCAAAAAAATCAATTGAAATCCTAAAATCTTATTCAAAAGGTGTAAACAGCTATATTAATAATAACAGAGACCGGTTACCATTCGAATTTGGAACACTAGATTATGAACCCGAAAAATGGACACCATATCATTCAGTATTGATAGGGAAATTAATGGCATTTGAAATGAGTTTTAGCTTTTGGTCTGACTACTCCCTATCAGAGATAGCAATGAGAATAGGAAAAGATAAAGCAAAAGAATTTGTTCCAAATGAAAAAGAAATATCTATTTCTAATCAGAATAACTCAGAACCTATATTACTTCCTGAGCTAGATTCTAATTTTATATCAAGTTTAACAAGCAATTTTGGTAGCGGGTATACAGGAAGTAACTCTTGGGCAATATCATATAAAGATGGAACTATAAACCATACAATCTTAGCAAATGATCCACATTTACCCATTAATTTACCTTCTCGTTGGTATCAGATGCATATTAGTGCTCCTAATCTTAATGTTGTAGGTTATTCTATACCTGGTAACCCATCTATAATTGCTGGAAGAAATGATTCTTTAACTTGGGGAATAACTAATGTTATGGCAGATATATGTGACATATATTTAGTTAAAAAAGGTAAGAATGACGATTACTACATTGACGAAAATGGAATAGAAACTGAATTTGAATTTGTAAGAGATACAATAAAGATAAATGGAAAAGAAGGTTTTCAATATTATAGAAAACGTACAAAAATGTCTGCACTTTTATCAGAATCTCATATTTGGAATGACAATAAATCTAAGAATCAATAAATCCAATTTTCTTGCCGTCTAACAATGTACTGTTTGGCTCGAATTACTCGAAGTTCCTCAAATTCCCACGAATATATAAATGGATGTCATTCTGAGTCGTTGCCTGAGCGTAGTCGAAGGCAAGCGAAGAATCTTTTACGCTCAGCATCCGTAAGAAATAAAATTATTTTACCCGCTACTCTTACAATTCAAAATTGTCATTCTGAGTGAAAGGAAGAATCTAACAATCCAAGAATCTGTTGGTTGACACGAATTTCACGAATTCTCTCGAAAAAAATCTAGATTACACTCGATGTGACAATACTTTATTTCTATTCGTTTAGATTCTTCAGTCGTTTCACTCCTTCAGAATGACAAAAATCTAACAATCTAAAAATCCAATAAACGAACAATCCAAGATTACGCTTTCTTCTTCAACAAGGCCATATAAAATCCATCAAATCCCGTTTCGGAAGCGAATACGTTTCGTTCTTTTACAAATTCAAAGTCTTTTCCGTTTTCGGAATCCAAAAACTTTTTGACTTGCTCTGAATTTTCTTGAGGTAAAATAGAGCAGGTGGCATAGACCATTTGTCCGCCTTTTTTCACCATTTTGCTGTAGTTCTGAAGAATATCTTG
>JAUHXN010000100.1 GCA_030426865.1 bacterium
CTACTTTTATAATGATGATAATGGTGTTGCTGTTGCATCGTCTGGATTTACAGGCTGTACTAATCAATTATTTTTTAAAACTACGAATGGTGGACAAAGTTGGACTTATAAACAGTACACTGTTCGTGATGGAACCAAGTTATCAGATGTACACATTGATGGTACTACTGGTTATGGTCAAGCAATTTCATCTGGATATGTTTGGGAAACTACAGATTATGGTAGTAATTGGGATATAGACTTTACGACTGGCCCTGTTGATTGGGCAGAGGAACTCTCCTATAAAGACTCTTCATTTATTATCCCTATTTCTCAAAGTTGTGAAGGGGATTACCTCGGTTATGGCGGGATGCTATTTACAACAGATAAAGGACAGAATATTCAATCTAGATATTTACAAAATACAGTTAATATGTATGGATCTTTTTTAGTAAATAGAACTTCTGGTTGGGTATGTGGGTTTAATCGATCAGTTTACTTCACTTGCGATGCTGGTTATGTTTGGGAAAATCTAAACTGCGGTATAGAAGGGGATTTGGATGATATTTTTTTTATTGACGACACAACGGGTTGGGTTGTTGGCGATGGAGTATTCAGAACACGAAATGTAACAGAAGTTAATAAAGTAATATCAAGAGATACAGTTTATATATGTAGAGGTGATATTGCTGAACTCAAAATTCAACCACCAGATGAACTTCCGAATACTGTTTGGTCAACTTGCGGTAGAGAAAATACTCTATACACTGGCGACGATGGTGAGTATAGAGCTTTCGCCTATGCAAGTCCCTGTGACACTGCGTTCATTTATGATTTCGAAGTGATATATTACCCTGATTATACACCCGAGATTCTTTCTAATAATTCGAATTACCTTTGTGTAGGTGATACAGTACGTCTTTCTGTGGATACACTTTATAAAAGCTTTTTATGGAATACAGGTGATACAACTTCTTATTTAGATGTATATGAGACTGGGAATTATGTAGTTCAAACCACTAGCCCTGATGGATGTATAAAATATGATACTATGGAAGTAGTAATTAATCCGCTTCCCGAACCGAATATTATCCCATTAACCAAAAATGACTTTTGTATTGGTGATTCTATTTTGTTACAATCTGAATTTGATCATAGTATATACCGTTGGTATGATGATTCTTCGCAGTTAATATCAAATGAGAAAGTAATAACAGTAAAGGAAAGTGGAAGCTATAAACTAATTGTAGAATCTGAATTTGGTTGTATTGACTCTTCGGCTTCTTTTTTAGTAACCGTTAGAATTGATTCTAATAGACTTAATATTGATTACAGTATTTCAGAACCTTTTATTTTTGATACTCTTACTTTAGGTAATACTCTCTGCCAGAAAATTAGAATTACTAATACTTCAAATGATTATTTTCAAGTCCAACTAATAAAGCTTAAAGAGAAGTACTATTTTGCTGCACCTCCAAGTAATTTACCAAGATTAGGGCCTTATGAATCTGTAGAATTTGAAATTTGTTTCAGTGGAGATTCTACGGGTAATTTTGAAGATATTGTTGAAATATCTGATAACTGTTCACCGCATATATTTAAAATAGAAGGCGAAGCTGCCCCTTTCAATTTCGAAGCTATTTCAAAATGCAATGTTCCTTGGACTTTTACTTCCATCAAACTAGATAAAAAGCATATTTTCGAAAGTTCTTATCCATATCCTAATCCTAGCAAAGGGTCTATAGCATTAAGCTTTATGGAATTCACACCAGAAAATATTGTAGATGTTAATGTATATATATATGATAGCAAAGGAATAAAAGTAGGCGAATTTGAACGTAGATTATCTGAAGTCGAACATTATTCGAACGGTAAACTTGAGCGAGGTGAATATATTACTGAACTGAATTTACAAACGGGTATTTATTTCATAGTAATAGAAGGAAATGAGATTAGAGAATCAAAACCTATTGTTATCACTCACTAAGTAGTTAAATTTGTCTGATGAGAAAAAACTATGACGTAATAATAATATGTTTTGCTAATCCTACACTAGATGCTAGGACTATCAACCTTGTCAAAACTCTTATTAAATACAAACGAACTGTAGCTTTAGTAACGCCAGACCATGATGTAATTCCAGACTATATAAATCAAGATGATTATTTTAAATGTAAGATAAATTTAGATCAAAAAGTTCGTCATTCTCAAAAAGAGTTTACTAACCGTGTAAAGAAGCTCAAATTATCAGGTACATTCGTCCATGCTGGTGATTTCTATTCTCTTGCTGCTGCTAAATCTATAAAGATGAAGAATAAAGCGAAATTAGTATATGATTCTAGGGAAATATATTCGCAACTAAATTCTTTAAAAGACAGACCGTTAGCTAGGAAACTACTCGAATTCTACGAGAAGTATTTAGTAACTTATGTTGACAAGATGGTTGTAACTGCAGATGTAGATGCTTTATATTTAAAAAAACATTTTACTCATTCTATTCCTTATCATATTATCAAGAATCTTCCTCCTAAACAAAAACTAGAAGAAAGTAATCTACTCAGAGAACAGTTCAATATCAGCTCTGAAAAACTCATTTTATTGTACCAAGGTTGGGTATTAGAAGGGCGCGGTTTAGATACAATCATATACACTATGAAAGACATTGACTTTGCCGAACTTGTTATAATAGGTGGGGGAGAGTATCTAGACTCACTGAAAGAAATTGTAAGAAAAGAAGGGCTTAATTCTAAAGTTCATTTTACAGGACTTATACCTTATGACGAATTGAGTAATGCCACTATGTCTGCTGATATCGGAATTGTTCTATTTAGTGATACTAGTATATCTTACCAAAATGCACTTCCCAATAAATTATTCGAGTTCATCCAATCTGGAATTCCTGTTATTACATCTAATCAAAAGACCATAGGTGAAATAATTGAAAATGAGAAAATAGGTATATCAATCGAAAAAGTTAACGAAGATCAATTAAAGTCTGCAATCATAAAAATGAATGAAGCTAGTACTAGGAATAATTATAAAGAGAATATATTGAAAATAAGAAATAAGTATAATTATGAATCGCAAGAAGTTGAAATACTAAAGGTATATAGTTGATTTATATACTATTACTCTTGCAGCAGTTGATTGCTTCTGGAACTCACATAGTTGCTAAAACATTAACAGCTGAGATTCCACCACCAGTAGCTCTTTTCTATAGAGCCTTATTAGTATCAACACTTTATTCATTTGTTTTGCTTTTTAAGCATGAAAAATTCAAGCAAGTGGAACGAAAAGATTGGTTGAGATTCGCACTCATAGGTTTACTCAATATTCCTATCAATCAATTTTTATTTCTTAGCTCTCTTGAACTAACAGAGGCGCCTAATGTAGCTTTCGCTTATTCGCTGGTACCTGCTTTCGTACTTATAATATCTGTGTCTTTTTTTAAAGAAAAGACAACAAAACTAAAGTTACTAGGAATTATAGTAGCTGTTATTGGTACTGTTCTATTGCTTTTAAATAGAGGCTTTGACATTAATAATCTGTCCACAAAGGGTGATTTATTAGCTTTAATTGCTTCTTTATCTTGGGCATTTTATACTATAGTTGGAAAACAACTAGCTGAAAAATATGGAGCTATATTTACAACCGGAATTGCTATGGTTTTTGGTTTGATATTATATTTACCTATATTCCATTTTCATCCTGTGGAGTATTCACTGACAGATATTTCTCTAAAAAACTGGGGCCAAATATTTTATATTGGTGCGATTACATCAGGGGTAGGTTATACACTATGGTATTATGCTTTACAAAAGATTGAAGCGTCTAAGGTGTCTGTATTTAACAATATACAACCAGTATTAACAACAATTTTAGCTTATTTTATACTAGATAATGCAATTAATGCTAACTTTGTAGTTGCTGGTGTGTTAATTATTGCTGGAGTTATAATAACACAACGTGGTTAGTGTAACTTTTCTTTGATTTTAGTGTAGTTACAAATAGAAACTGACAAAAAACAATTTAATTATTTTATATTTAGAGGATTAGAATGAAATTATTCGCCCATTTATTACTATTCGTAGCTCTTTTCGCACAGCTCAATATTAGTGCCGAAGAATTACCGACTGTTAAGTACAGTTCACTTGACGAAGTTTTCCCATTAAGAAATGATATTAGAACTGGTCAATTTGAAAACGGTTTGAAGTACTTTATACTTAAGAATAACAAACCCGAGAACAGAGTTTCTCTAAGAATGCCAGTGAAAATCGGTTCAGTTGATGAATCTGATATACAACAAGGTATGGCTCACTTTGTTGAGCACATGTGTTTCAACGGAACGGAAGATTTTCCTAAATCTGAGCTTATAAACTATCTAGAGAAAAATGGTGTAAAGTTTGGTGCTCACTTAAACGCTTATACAAGTTTCGATGAAACTGTATATATGTTAGAGCTTCCAGCTGATGATGATAAAGTACTAGAGACTGGCGTCCAAATTTTAGAGAATTGGGCACATAAAGTTACTTTTGCTGATAAAGACATCGATGATGAAAGAGGTGTAATAATTGAAGAAGCTCGACTAAGAGGTGGTGTACAAACTAGAATGTTTGACTATCATAAAGAAGTTTCTTTCTACAATTCGAAATATAAAAATAGACTACCAATTGGTGATACAACTTTACTAAGAAGTTCTGGACACGAAGAATTCAGAAACTTCTACAAAAAATGGTACAGACCAGATTTGATGGCAGTTATTATAGTTGGTGATATTGACGTAGATAAAATGGAAAAATACGTAAAAAAATACTTTGGTAGTATTCCAGTTGCGAAAAACGCACCACAACCTGAGAAGTATAGTTTACCAGAAAATAAAATGCCTTTAGCTTCTATTGCTACTGATAAAGAATTACCATTCCCAACAGTTTCTATTTCATATAGAAGACCAGGTAAAGAGCAAAAAGGTACTTACGGTGAATACAAAACTAATATAATAGACCAAATTGGTATTGGTGCACTTAACGAAAGATTAGCTGAGCAAAGTCTTTCAGCTGACCCTGCTTACCAATTCTCAAGAGCTGGTTATAGCCGTTCTATGGGAGCAGAGGATTTTGATCTGATTGCTGTAGCTAAAGGTACTGAGTACAAAAAAGCTGCAGATGTATTGCTAACTGAAACTATGAGAGCTACTAAACATGGAATAACAGATTCTGAATTAGCTAGAATGAAAGAGAATATTATTTCTAATTACAAACAAATGTATTCTGAAAAAAATAATACGGAATCAAGTGATTTAGGTAATGAGTTAGTAAGACACTTTTTATCTAATGAAGCAGTACCAGGCATAGCTTATGAATATGCATTTGTAAGTAAAATATTGCCTACTATTACAAAAGAAGAAGTAAATGCAAGATTAGCTACTTATATAGACGATAATAATTACTTAGCAACTATCTCATTACCGGCTTCTAGTGATAATGTCCCAACTCAAGAAGATTTTGCTGCTACATATAAAGAAGTAACTTCTAAAAATATAGCTGCTTATACAGAAGAAGTAAACGACAAACCACTTTTCGATAAATCTGTTACTCCTGGTAAAATAGTAAGTAAAAAAGATTTACCTCAAGATGTGAAGATGATAAAGTTATCAAATGGAGCAAGTATTTATTTCAAAAATACAGATTTCAAAGATGATGAGATTACTATTAGAGCATATAGTAAAGGCGGTTCATCTCTAATGTCTGATAAGGATTTCGTTTCTGGTAGATTTGCAGATGAATTAGTAAATAGCTCAGGTATTTCAGAGTTTGATATCGTTACACTTATGAAGATGATGTCAAGCAAAAACTTTAATGTTAGCCCTAGTATTGGTGAGTTAACTGAAGGTTTTAGAGGCTCGTCTAATACTGAAGAGTTTGAAGAAATGCTTCAATTACTTCACTTGTATTTTACTAATCCACGTATCGATGAAGAATCATTTCAATCTTGGAAAACTAAACGAATCGATGCTTTGATTAACTCAAAAAGAAACCCTCAATCAGTTCTGAGCGACTCTGTTGGATATATTCTTTCTGGGTATCACCCTCGCTCTAAACCATTAACTGAGCAAGATCTAGCTAAAGTTGATATGAATGAAGCAATGAGAGTTTACAAAGCTAGATTTGCAAATGCTGGTGATTTTAACTTTATCTTTACTGGTAACCTAGACAAAGTTAACTTCGAAGAACTGGTAGCGAAATATATTGGTTCTTTGAATGGCTCTAATAAGTCAGAGAATTGGAAAGATTTGGGTGCTAAGATGCCAAAAGGTAATCTGAATAAAGAATTCAAAAAAGGTATTGACCAAAATAGCCGTGTAATTATGGCATTTACTACAGACGATTTTAAATACAACCAATCTAATAGACAACTTGTCAAATCATTAGATAAAGTGTTAGGAATTAGACTAAGAGAGCAACTTCGTGAAGAAAAAGGTGGAGTATATAACGTAAGTGCGTACTCTAGTTTCGATAAATTCCCTGATGAAGAGTGCTATATTATTGTTACTTTTGGCTGTGATCCTAACAGAGTAGATGAGTTAAAAGCTGATACTAAAATGATTGTAGAAGAACTTCAAAGAGAATTGATTTCTGATGAAAATATGACGAAAATCAAAGAAACTCAAAGAAGAGATTTCGAATTAGCACAAAAGGACAATGGAACTTGGAGTGCTTGGATATACAATTCTCTTTGGTACGGAGAAAGCCTTTCTGAGTTAGATAAATACTTAGAAGTGGTTGAGAATTTATCAAAAGAAGATATTAGAAAAGCAGCTAAGAAATATTTGAATTACAATAGTGTAAAATCATTTGTTCTTTCTCCAGAGGAATCGAACTAATAATAAGGTATATTAGTTAACCATTTTAAAGCCCATGAACTATTTAAGTTCTTGGGCTTTTTTATTTTTTGTATTCTATCTTATCAATTCTTATTTTGTGATAATCACTATAAATATTCTAGAGTAATTAATTATAACTTAATTTTATTACTTAGGATAGTCCCAAAGGAAAGTATTTAACTAACTCATGATAATATGACTTTCTAAGTAAACTTAATAGCTTTATCGAAAGTTTTATTAAAAGGTAGATATTAATGAAGAAAGCAAATGATATACTAAATAGTTTTAACCCCCTGAAGCTGACAAAGAAAATCAGTAGACAAAAAGAGTTAGTTGGTAAAGCACCAGGCTCTCTGATTTATACTGGTGAAGTTGTTGATGAACCAGTTGAAGTATCTGTTATCCGCTACAGTGATGATAACTATGAAACTTTTATTTTAGAGAATGTTAGTGATGCTCACTTAGAAAAAGGTATTCAAAACGTTTCATGGATTAATGTAGATGGAATTCATAATATAGATATTGTAGAGACTATCGGTAAAGATTTCAAATTACACTCACTTTTGTTAGAAGACATACTAAACATTGAACAGAGACCGAAAGTTGAGATTTATGGTGAGAATTTGGTTGTTTTTTTCAAGATGATGTATATCAACGATGGGGTACTAGATATTGAGCCAATAAGTCTAATCCTAGGTCCCAACTATCTTATATCATTTCAAGAAAAGAAAGGCGACATTTTCGATAATGTTAGAGGTCGGATTCAACTAGAAAATGGTCGGATAAGAAAGCGTGGAGCAGATTATTTACTCTTTGCATTGATGGACGCCGTAGTAGATAATTACTTTGTAGTAATGGAAGATATTGCCGAAAAATTAGAGTTGCTAGAAGATGAATTATTCGAGGATACAGACAACAGATTGCTTTATGAACTACAACAACGAAGAAAGCAAATTGTAAATATGAGACGTTCTGTTTATCCACTACGCGAAGTCGTAAATAAGCTCAATAGATCTGAATTTGGGATCATATCAGAAGATACAGAGCGATTTTTTAGAGACCTATATGATCATACTATTCAGATTATAGAAACGATTGAAACGTTTAAGGAGACAGTTTCTTCACTCAAAGATGTGTATATGACGGGTGTAAGTAATAAGATGAATGAAATAATGAAAGTTCTTACACTTATCGCTACTATATTCATTCCTATAACTTTTATAGCTGGGGTGTACGGTATGAATTTCGAGTATATGCCTGAATTAACTTGGGAATATGGTTATATTAGTGCTTGGGGATTGATGATAATAATGGGTGGAGCTATGTTGGTCTATTTTAAAAAGAAGAAATGGCTGTAAAATATCAATTTCTCGAAGAATACTTAGACACATTACCTACTGTTCAAAGACTTATAGTAGAGGAATTAGACAGATATATTTTAGCTTCTTCGGATAAAATTAAATTCAAGTTTAGTTATGGTATTCCTTTTTACGAATATATCAAGAATGTCTGCTATATAAATTGTAAGAAAAATGGGATTGTGAACTTAGCTTTTTGGAATGGAAAGTATTTGAATGATATTCCCGGACTTGAGTTTGAAGGTAGGGTTTTGATTAAGGCCTTCTCTTATAAAAATATAGAAGATATAAACGAAGAAGTGCTAGTCTTCACCCTACAAGAGGCGCTCCGCATACAACACGAAATCCACTAAATATTTTATATTATCTGTAACCAGATTTTTGGACAGCCGTCTAAGTATCAAAATCAATCAACAACTTATAGGATTTTATCATGGTACACTTCTTCGAAGCCATAGTTCCGCTCTCATTTTTTTTAATGGTCTTTGGAATAGCATATATCTTTTTAAATTCAAGATCAAAAGAACGTTTAGCGTTAATCGAGAGAAATATAGACGCAAGTTTATTTTTTGGGAAAAAGAAAGATAACGTAATGTATTGGACTCTCCGAATTGGTTCATTATTATTTGGCTTTGGAATAGGCCTTCTAGTTGGATTTATTATGGCAGAGATCTACGATGAAAGTATGTTTATTGCACCTCCATTATTCATATTTTCTGGTTTATTTTGGATAATAGAATTCATCGTTGAAAGAAAGTTAATATTAAAAGATAACCAATAGGATTTTCTAGTAAATTGGAGGAAAAAGACCTAATAGAACGGATAAACTCTGGCGAAAAAGAGTTATTCAGATATATAATAAACGAGCATAGCAACTTCGTTTACTCTATATGTTTAAATTTACTTCGTAACCCTGAGGACGCTCGGGATGTTTCGCAAGAGACTTTTTATAAAGCATATAAAGCCTTGAAAAGGTATGACGGTACGAAGAGCAAATTCTCAACTTGGCTCTACAAGATTGCATACAATAAGTGTATAGACTATATCAGAAAGAAAAATAATTTTCTTAATTTGA
>JAUHXN010000408.1 GCA_030426865.1 bacterium
AACTTATGACCATCGCCAGCTACATAATGAAATCCACCAAGGAAACTAGGATAAATAGTGAATAATGATAGACCAGTAATTCTAACTGCCCCTCTTAGCCTTAAATCACCATACTTAAAAAGCGTATTATCCAACGAAAGTACGTTCATCTCAAAGTTTACAGAAATAAGAGATTCCTGTGGTCCATATAATTCTGTATATAAGAACATATCATTGTCTTTACAATGTATAATTGAATAGGAAAATAATATTAATATAATTAAGTATTTCAAAAGCCCCACACTAAACCAAAACTAAAAACACTCTGAAATTCTTTGTCGGTCAAATTATATAGAGGAGTGTAATTTATCCTAAAAAAGAATGAATCATTATATTCTCTTAACCCTACATTAAACCCTAATGCTTCATAACTTTCTAGATCATACATAGAATTTACTTCTACGAAATCTCCATTGAAATCACCTCTATACTGACGAAAATAGCTAGCTCCGAGTTCAAAACCAACCTCGTCACCAATAACATGATTTATTCCTATAATAGGAGAAGAATATGTAGTACGATACCCCACTCCGAACATAGATGCTCCAAGTGTCAAGTATGTAGATTGTAGTCCGCCAAAAAGTTCAAAACTATTTACATTATATTCCAATGTAGGTTTAAACATAGGTGAGTAACCTAATATTTCAACATAGACATTAACGTCCTTTTCATCGGAGGTTAGAGGATTCGATGAGAAAAAAAAGATAAATAGTGTTATATATGATAAAAGTTTAGTCAATTATTTTAAGTTGTTTACAACTGTGTTGATAATCTAACTTACAAAAAAAATCAGTTATCAATTATTTAATTGTTTTCGTAAAGAATTAGTGTGAGTTCCTCAACTTTTTTAAACTCTATATCGGAAGTAATTAGTGGTAAGTCTAAATAGATAGCTGTTGCTATTATAATACTATCGGGTAGTTTCATATTAAACGTTTTACGTATTCTGATAGTCTCTTGTTTGATAGAGCTATTAATATTTATCGTTTTGCATTGTGAGACAAAGTCTTTTATTATTATGTCTTCTTCGTTTGTAATCCCCTTGTAAGCCAACAATTCTAGTTCTGTAATCACCGAAATGTAAAGTTGTTTTTCGTCTAACAATTCGGCTAAAGTTTCATCACCATTTAACTAATAAAGAATGATATTAGTATCTAAAAAAAGACTATTACCACTCATTGCGAAGCTCGTTTTGGATAGTTAAAGCATCTTTTTTAAGTGATATTTTGCCAACGTATTTATGAGTATTTATACCCAATGGCTTCACTTCTTTGGCTATTCTTTCTAATATATTCTTGATGCTTTTCTTAGTAGCTCCCCTTCTTATCGTGATTACCATAGCTTTGCCCATCTTTTATATTTATTAATTTCGTATTTCAATAGTAATAAACAAATATACTTAAAAACTATTGTTAGAACAATACATATCTAATCAAATATGATATTTGAGGTTAATATTAAGTCTGCCTATATTCGGGAAAAGAGATTGAATAAGTATTTAAAATAAATCCCCCAACCCCCTTAAAATTTAAGGGGGTTCAGGCATGTCTTAGGTCTAAAATCAAAGGCAATACGCTTCTACTTCTGAATCCTTTACCACGTTCACGATGACATTGTCGATACATTATCTTATGCAACTGAGATGATATTGATGATAAGTGAATCCCAACCAGTAGGCTACCACAGAAAACGGGAAAATCTATTGAGGGGGTTTATGGGGTAGTTACCTCATCCAAAATCTCTGCTAACTTCTTACTAGCATTTCTGCGTTCGTATTGCTCAATCGCCTTTATATTAGGCTGAGTTAGAGGTAAAGATTCTTCCCAATGATGATAATATTCGAATAGATTTTCAGCAATTCTATCAATCTCG
>JAUHXN010000409.1 GCA_030426865.1 bacterium
TACCTGCCTTTATACCAGCTACTAGTATAGTATCACCATCGGCTATATCTATCTCGTGCTCTTCTCCGTAAAGAATCACTTTTACTTTTTCTACTTTCTCGTCAGGAGCGTGAGTCTCGTGATGTTTTACAACCTCAGTGCCCTCGTTTTCAGCTACTGTGAAAGATTCTTTGTGTATTTTCTTTTTATCTATATTTAGTTCTAGCAGTGCCGCCTCTATCTCTTTCATCATGCCACCAGGGCCACACATGAAATATTCTGCATTCGCAATTATAGCAGGATCAAGTAACTTTACTATTCCCAAACAACGTTGCTTATCAATACGTCCTTCAGTGTGCTCTATCCCTTTGTTCATCGGCTTACTGAGCTGATGTATGACTGTAAGTCTATCAATGAATTTTTCCTTCAAGTCAATCAAAGCATCTCTGAATATTATAGTCTCTTCATTAGAATTAGCGTAAACAAGAATTACCTTGCTTTGCTTTTCAGTGTATAACACAGATTTAAGAATAGAGATTATAGGCGTAATTCCACTACCACCTGCAAATAAGATATAGGTCTTTTCATTATTCTCATCTAAGTCAATAGTAAAATTTCCCAGAGGAGGCATCACATCTATAGTATCACCAACTTTTAGTCTGCTATTAATATAGGGAGAGACCTCTCCACCAACAACTTTTTTAACCGTAACAGCTAAGTAGTCATCGGCATCTGGGCTAGTGCATATAGAGTATGCGCGTCTTTCGTCTTTACCTTCGAAAAAGAATCGTAGTGTTAGGTATTGACCATGCTTATATTTGAATTCATCTTTTAGATTTGAAGGTATTTCGAACGATATTGTAGTAGCGTCTTCTGTTTCCCTTACTATATTACTTACATTCAGCTTGTGAAATTGTATTGCCATTAAATTTCTAATTTTAATTTATAATTATAAGAATCCTAGTTCTAACTTAGCTTCGTCACTCATCATCGATATATCCCAAGGTGGATCGAAAGTCAAAATTGCTTTCACATCGACTACTTCCTCTAGTTCCATAACCTTCATTTCTACATCACGAGGTATAGAATCTGCAACTGGGCAGTTAGGAGCAGTCAGTGTCATTATCACTACTACTTCACGATTTTCTGCAACAGTAATATCATATATTAGACCTAGCTCAACTATGTTGACTGGTATCTCGGGGTCGAAGACTTCTTTAAGCTTTTCGTAGGCTTTTTCTTCTATTTCTTCTAATACGTCTTTAGTAACACTTTCCATAATGCAATTTACAAATAAATAATTAAATTAATTCCTCTTTGCATAACGAACGAGTTAATCGGCTGTTGTGCAAATAGGACTAAAAAAGACCACTTTTTTCTATTTTCCTGCAAATGCTATAGCGTAATACTTCATTTGTTTTATCATAGAGAGTAATCCATTGGACCTAGTTGGTGACAAATGCTCTTTGAGTCCTATCTTATCAACGAAGTATAACTCTTCTTTAGCGACTGTCTCGGGCTTTTCGCCATTAACTACACTAATAAGCAAAGCTATAATGCCTTTCGTAATAAGTGCGTCGCTATCCGCTTTGAACTTCATATTACCATCAGAGTCAGTCTCAGCTACTAACCAAACGCGTGATTGGCAACCACGTATTAGGTTCTCTTCTCTCTTATCGCGCTCTTCTATTAGTTCTAATTCCTTACCCAAATCGATGATATAAGCATACTTATCCATCCAATCTTCGAAGAACGAAAATTCGGAAATTATTTCATCTTGTTTTTCTTTTATATCCATAATACAAAACTATCATTTGTAGCCACAAAGTAAAAATTTGAGAGGAATATTTAGAGAAGATATTAGTACGAAATTGTATCGAAATTCAATTAGGTCTTCCGAGATCGACATAAATATACTAGATAAAAAA
>JAUHXN010000410.1 GCA_030426865.1 bacterium
TAATCTTAATTAGTTAAACGAACTAGAAATTCAAACCCCGAGTCTTTGGCTTGGGGTTTTTTATTTTCGGTTTATTTAAACTGATTTCGTATTTTAAACACTATTACTATCAACAAAAAAAGGAATTGCTATGAAGAAGTTCATACTATTATTAATGTTAGTCAGCTTAGTAGCTTGTAATCAATCTGAAGACGATATGAGTGAAACACAACAGTGGTCAACTGATACTATCCCTAATCCAGGTGAAGACGAGGCCTTAAATAAAAACTCGGGGACTAATAAGATTAAAAACGAATCTGAAAAATTATCCCCCTTTCAGAAAGAAGATATAGCAGGTGAGTGGGATGTCACTATGATTGCTACTGCAAAGAGTTGTGAGAACAAAGAGATAGCACCGGTTGTAAAAGAAAGATGGTTTATCAATTTCGAAGATGAAAGATTGAATATAACAGTAATGACCAAAGGTAGTGAAACAAAACAATATTGGGGTTACTTTGAAGGGAAACGTTTGAAAGCAATCGCTGATAAAAAATTGACTAAGCAAGAAATGCAGTTATTAAACGAAAAAGAATCTGAACGCAATACTTTAAATCTAGAAGTGAATGCTAAGAACCTGATAAATGGAATCAGAATTGTGCTAGATAATGAGCAATGTAGAATAGACTACAGTGTAACTATGAAGCGCTAATCTTATTTGGATTGTTGTAATTAATAACTTTTATCAAGAATTCTATTGCTATATAATTTCCCTAGACTCCACTGAGACTAAGTGTCCTCTGAGTGGCGATGAGTTACTACCTCAACACAGCCAAACTCTTTTCGAGGGCAATGACAAATTCGTCAATTTCTTCTTTGGTGTTGTAGAATGAGAATGATGCACGGATTGTGCCTTGTATGTTGTAACGCTGCATTACCGGTTGGCAGCAGTGGTGTCCAGTGCGGACAGCTATTCCGAATTTGTCGAGGAACATACCCAAATCATAGTGATAAACTCCCTCGAAGTTGAAGGGTAATATGCTCTTTCTGACTTTTGCTTTGCTATATCTGATGACACCTTCTAGCGAATCTAGCTTTTGCTCAGCATAGCCAAGTAGATCATCTTCATAACTGTTTATAGCTTCTAATCCGATTGAGTTCAGATAGTCTATAGATGCAGCTAACCCGATAGCACCGACTATATTGGGAGTACCGGCTTCATATTTATATGGAAGAGAATTATAAGTAGTCTTTTCCATAGTAACTTCAGCTATCATCTCTCCCCCACCTTGGTATGGAGGTAGCTTGTCTAATATATCTTCCTTACCATATAGAATACCTATACCCAATGGACCGTAGAGTTTATGCCCAGAAAAGCAGTACATATCGCAATCAAGTTTCTGCACATCGACAGCGAAGTGCTGTATCGCTTGCGCACCGTCAATTACCACTTTAGCACCAACTGAGTGGGCTTTTTCGATTACTTTTTCTATATCATTGAGCGTTCCTAATGAATTAGAAACATGTACTAAACTGACTAGTTTTGTCTTTTCTGTGATTAGCTCTTCTAATTTTGAATAGTCTAGCTCGGCAGCATCTGTAAGAGGGATATACTTGAGATTGGCTCCTCGCTCTTCGGCTAACATTTGCCATGGAACAATATTGGAGTGGTGTTCCATTTCTGTAATCAGTATCTCATCGCCTTCATTCACAAACTTTCTACCTAATGTATAAGCGGCTAGATTGATACTATCCGTAGTGCCTTTGGTGAATATAATCTCATTTGTAGATTTGGCATTGAGGAATTTGCGGACTGTCTCGCGTGCATTTTCGTATTCTGTTGTAGCCAATTGGCTTAGTGTATGAACACCTCTGTGAACGTTTGAATTAAGGTCAGAGTAGTACTCAGATACTTTATCAAGCAT
>JAUHXN010000411.1 GCA_030426865.1 bacterium
TCTTAGCAATGCTATTAGTATCATTATTGCTAGAAAAACTCTCAGGTACTTTTCTATTCACATCTCTTTGTTCTACTTTCGGTATCGAGCATGACGAAAATAACAGAATAGAAACTAGTACTAAGGGCTTTATAATTAATTTTATATTATTCATGATGACCAATCTCCTCTGAAAGTGGACTATCACTTTCATCTTGTATTAATGTTTTTCCTTCGATAATCTTTGCAAAGAAGAAATACAATCCAGGAATTATAACAACACCAAATACAGTACCTATAACCATTCCACCTAATGAAGATCCTCCAATTGTTCTATTTCCTATAGCACCCGCACCAATAGCAATAACTAATGGAATTAACCCTGCTACGAAAGCAAAAGAAGTCATCAATATAGGTCTAAATCTTACTCTTGCTCCCTCGATAGCGGCTTCAATCAAAGAAGCTCCCCGTCTATGTTTTTGAACCGCAAACTCCACTATAAGAACTGCATTTTTACCGAGTAATCCTACCAACATAATTAGTCCTACTTGAGCATAAATATCGTTGGATAATCCCATAATCTTTAGAACCAGAAAAGAACCAAAAATACCAACAGGGAGCGACAAAAGAACGGCAAATGGTAATAGAAAACTTTCGTATTGAGCTGCTAATACTAAATAGACAAAAATCAATACTATCATAAATATAATTACCGATTCGTTTCCTCTATTAGACTCATCATAAGACAATCCTTCCCATGCTATATCATAACCATTTGGCAAAGTCTCTTTTGCTACTTCTTTTATTGCTTCTATTGCCTCACCAGTAGTATATCCTTTAGCAGGTAATCCTTGTATTGCTGCTGAATTA
Organism: bacterium; assembly: GCA_030426865.1. Classification (GTDB taxonomy): domain Bacteria; phylum Bacteroidota; class Ignavibacteria; order Kapaibacteriales; family UBA2268; genus PGYR01. The sequence goes on from JAUHXN010000411.1 coordinate 850, forward strand.
TACATATTATACCTCGTAATTTCGTTTGGCCCTTGAGTTTTTACCATTTTCATAAATGCAGAATATGGTACCATCTCACCATGATCATTTCTTACAAATAGATTTAATAAATCAGATGGTAATCTCCTAAACTTAGGGTCAGATTGGACATATACTTTGAAAAAACGTCCGAATTTTATAAAACCTTGCTCGTAAGTACTACCAATCATAATGTTGAGATTTTCCATTGCATCCCCGATTGATACGCCTTTTTGCATAGCTAATTCATTATCAATAACTAATTCATATTGAGGATAATTAGCTGCAAAAAAAGTGAATAGACCAGTTAGTTCTTTTCTTTTACCAAGATCTTCCATAAATTTTTGATTTATCTTATCAAAGTCTTGGTAATCCGTAGTAGTATTTTTATCTAATAACCGCATAGAAAAGCCGCCAGATGAACCAAAGCCTGGAATTGCAGGTGGTTCGAAAAGCTCAACTATAGCACCAAGCTCTTTTGACTTCTCTTCTAACTCTTCCATTATTTCATGTACTGAATGTTCCCTTTCTGTCCAATCTTTCAAATTGATAAGACAAGTACCAGCATTAGAACCACGTCCTTCTGTCATTATCTCGTATCCAGCAAGAGAAGTAACCGACTCTACTCCATCTATTTCCTCACATATTTTTTGCAATTCCCTTGCCACTGAATTTGTTCTTTCTAGAGTAGAGCCGGGTGGGGTTTGGATAATCGCATATATAGTACCTTGATCTTCACCAGGTATAAATCCAGATGGTAGAATATTATTTACATATAGGATACCTAAACTGAAAATTATAATTATACCAAATGTTATAGACCTTTTATTTACAATGTACTTTAGTATCCAAACATATTTATTTGTCATTTTATCAAATAAACTATTGAACTTACTCATAATGCAAGGGTAACCAAAATAATTATTACAATCTGTGATCTGTGTCACCTTCAACGAATTACATCATGAAATATAATTTCATTATATAAAAGAATATACCCACATAATATCAGATAAACCCTTATACATCAAC
>JAUHXN010000412.1 GCA_030426865.1 bacterium
TCACCAAACTTTTTAATTGCAACCTTATCTTGAAAATTTCCCTCTTTTAGTTCATCTCCATAATCTTTTATTAGCTCTTTCGCTATATCATAGATATATTCCCCATGATAACCATCTTCAGGAAACTGTAAACTTGTATCACCTAATTCATGCATATATCTAACATATATAGAATTAACCAAATTATTCATTTGGTTGCCAGCATTATTAAAATAGTATTCACGTGTTACATCATAACCTAGCCAGACATAAATATTAGCTATTGTATCACCAATAGCTGCATTTCTACCATGACCAAGATGTAACAATCCAGTAGGGTTAGCACTTACATATTCAACATTTACTTTTATTCCCTTACCAATATTTTGTTTACCGTACTTATCATTCTCTAATAAAATACTATTTAATTGGTTAGTATAATAACTATTATTGAATTTAAAGTTAATAAAGCCAGGCCCAGCTATTTCGATATTTCGAATAATCGCTTCATCAATACTGATATTTGCAATTATATCTTCTGCAATTTTTCTTGGTGAATTTTTAAGAATAGATGCTAATTGTAAAGCAATATTAGTTGAAACATCACCATGTTCAGGATTATTGGGTTTCTCGAAGGCAATATTTACATCCTGTTCTACACCAATATTAACTAATGCATTAGTAATAGCGTTTTCTAAAATATTAATCTTCATCTGTTGTTTTCTCAATTTCTAATTTTAGTTCAGAATAACTCGATTCAACTAGTTCAGCATCTTCATTAACTGTATAAAAATTAGAATCTGCCCATAGTTTTTCCAACTTATAGTACCCACGTAGATCACTAATAAATATATGGACAACAACATCAAAAAAATCTAAGATTACCCATTCTGCTGTTTCCATACCTTCTATACGAGGCTTAGGTAATTCATGATCAACAATATTATCTAAAATACTTTCAGCAACAGATTTGACCTGAACCGTAGATTTACAATCACAAATAACAATGTATTTACTTGATGCTATTTCAATATCATTTAAATCTAAGATTATTGCATTTTCAGCTAATTTATCTTGAGCTGATTGAGTGCAGAGGATTGCTAATTTTTGTGAATCGGAGTATTTGCTATTATTTATCAATATAATCTATTTTTTTATTTTACTTGTCTTTAATCTAATAACAAGTTAATTACAATTAAAGTTACTGCAAAACTGAATTTTATAGTTTTACTCTTAGATTTGAAAAATCTTTTCCTAAAACAAGAGTAGCTCTTAAAAAGAGTGAAGAATCTATTACAGTTTGTATTTTATTTTCTTCCAATCCAATTGCCTTACTCAATTTGAAAGATGAAGTATTGTCACCTAATCTATCAATAATAATGGTTGAATCAATCATTTTATCATAATTACCAATTTCAACTACGTCAAATCCTAAGCTACGTAAATGATTTCTTGTTTTAGATGCAATACCAGATTCCCCACTAGCATTTAGTACGTTAAGTTGTATTTTTTTATTAAATCCTTTACTTTCAGATTTCTCAGATAAGTTAGTGTTCATAGGTGAAGAATTCAACCTAAGAATAAATGATAAAAGCATAAATAATGATAATAAACTACAAACAACTATACTTGTTTTTAAGATAAACCTATTCATTCTAACCAAAGAATTAGTAATACAAATTATGAATGAAACTAAGCAAAATTAGTGCCTAATTTTACTTTATATTATTCAGTAGGTTATATTTATCTTTTAATTCTTCATATAAAAGCTTTCTTGCTCTAAATAGGTGTGCCTTTACTGTCCCCAAAGGTAAGTCAAGTTGTTCTGCAATAGCTTTATAATCCAGCTCTTCTTCATGGCGTAGTAAGATAATTTCACGATAATTACTAGGTAGTGTATCTATAGCAGCT
>JAUHXN010000101.1 GCA_030426865.1 bacterium
TCCAACATTAGCTACAAGTAAAGAAATATTATTTTCAAAAATATTATTAGTATCGGATTCCACTATTATATTTTCTTGCATATCAGATACTAAATATACTAACTTATTTAAATTAGTAGCTTCAGTCATTAGAATAGATGCAAACTTAAGATTCGTATTGAGCTTAGGTTTTTCTGTACCAATTTTTATTTCTTCAATATTTTTATTGAGTTGGTCTTTATTAGTTGACCATGCGTAAGAACGTAATGGTCTTTCTGAAGACAGTGGCATTATTAGCGCCTGGTCACCTTCTTTCATTGAATTAACAAGAGTGCCAGCTATTTTCTTTGACTGTCTAAGTCTATTACCATTTTCATCAGAAACTTCCATACTATACGAATTATCTATAAGTATAATCATACTAGTATTAGAATATTCTGTAAATCCGGGTAATGAGCTTTCGATAGTAGGTCTAGAGAATGCTAATACCGCAAATATTATAAGCAAAGTACGAAGCAATAGTAGTAACCATTGCTTTATCTTAAGCTTTTTAATGCTTGATTTTTGTAATTCTTTGAGAAACTTCAGAGTCGAAAACTCTATTGTTTTTTGCTTTCTAAGGTTTATTAGATGCAAAATAATAGGTATCGAAGCTGCTGCTAGTCCAAATAGTACGAATGGGTTTAAAAAATTCATTAATCTTTTATTCTATTTAACGTAATCCAACTAGCTTTCTTAACGCAGTAATTTCATTTTTGTTCAATTGACGATATTCCCCTCTGGCCATTCCAGAGTTTGAAATACAACCATAAGATTTGCGATCAAGCTTTTTTACAAAGTAACCGAACTTTTCGAATAGTCTTCTAATCTCTCTGTTCTTTCCTTCATACATTGACATAGTCAAATTATCACCATGCTTGGGATCGATAAATATCTCACAAGGTGCGGTAATCTCACCGTCAAGATCAACGCCGCCTTTTGCTATTAGTTTGGCATGAGGAATTTCTAATTTTTTATCAAGTTTAACTTTATAGACACGTTCTATCTCGTAGCTTGGGTGAGTTAATCTATTAGCTAGCTCGCCATCATTCGTCAGAATAAGGGTTCCTGTAGAGTTTCTATCTAATCTTCCTACCGGATACACTCTACGTCTAACTCGGACTATATCCATAACAGTTTTACGCTTGAATTGATCTTCGGTAGTAGTTATAGTGTCTTTAGGTTTATTAAGTATATAATAGACATTCTTTTCTTCGTAGCCGACAGAATCACCGTCAACACGAACATTATCACCTTTCTTTACTTTGGTACCGTGCTCAGTTACTACTTTCCCACCTACCGTAACTCTACCAGCTTCTATCAACTCATCAGCTTTTCGTCGTGACGTATAGCCAGCATCAGATATGAACTTGTTCAAACGTACAGTTTGCTCTAATTCATTAATCTTTTTTTCTTTTTTATATTGTTTTGTCTCTTTACCCAATCTCTTTGGTTTGGGCTTTGGCTTTTCGTGTTTCATAATTCTTTAACTTTTTTTGAATGCTGTAAACGTATTAAAAACAAAAATAGCTTTAAAAATCGACTTTTAAAGCTATTTTATTAAATATATTAAAGTTATCGATATTTAATCATCTTCATCATAACTTATTTTATCAGTAAGAATTTTTTTCATAGTGTAAATGACTAGAGTTAAAACAAACCCCCAGCCAAGTGCCATAAATATAATTGCTTCAGTTGTAATCTGTTCCATTATTCTGCTCCTTCGATTTCATCTTGAGTATAAGCTTTACCATTATTACGTTTCCAAGCTAGCCATATCATACCACATAATGACATAAATATAGCTGTCATGAAAGCCCTAGCTCCCCATTTGTATGCAATATCTGCTTCTTTGGCATTTTCCATAAGTAATGTAGGGATTGCATCTTGGTATGTCCAAAAAATTAGTATAAATAGTAAGTATGTTGGTGTAACATACTTTATAACATAATAAAATATCTTTGGTATTTTTATATCAGAACCTCGGTTGATTTCTTCCCAACCTTTATCCATTCCGAATATCCAAGCGAAAAGAATTACTTCGAAGAGTGAAATAATTACTAATCCGAAAGTCCCTGCCCAATAATCCATTTCCTCAAGGAAGCCGTGTTCCAAGAATAGGAAGACAAAATGAACTCCTATAAATATTAGAATACCAACTGCAACTGTGGCTTTATTCCTATTGAATCTGAATTGTTCTTGTAGAAAAGAAATTAAAGGTTGTGCCATAGCAACTGAAGAAGTAACCCCTGCTATGAAAAGCAAGAAAAACCAAATAAAGCTTAGTATGTTACCAAATGGAATTTCTGTAAATACAGACGCCATAGCAATAATTCCTAAATCAAAAGCACCAGCTTCAGCAATTGTTTGTGTCATTGCTAAACCGAAAAATGCAGTAGCTATTGGGATAGCTATCATACTTCCAAGTATAACTTCACTGAATTCATTTATTCCCGAAGTAGCTAGTCCGCTTAGTGCAATATCATCATCTTTATCTAAGTAACTAGCGTACGCTTGTAAAGTTCCCATACCTACACTTAAGGTGAAGAAAACTTGTCCTGCGGCAGCTAGCCATATTTTGGAATTCCCGAGGAGTTCGAAATTGGGTTCCCATATATAGTTAATACCAACAAAAGTACTGAAATCCGGTAAATCAGGATTTGGTGTACCTAAAAAGAAAACCCATACAACTAAAACTATCCCAAAACCAATGAGTAAAGGGACTGCAATAGTAGCGAATTTCTCGATACCACCTGAAATACCTTTGGACAAGATATAGAAGTTAACTGCAAGAGTAATCAATAAAAATATGTAAGCCGGCCACTGCGATTCAAAGTATCCATCACTAATCCCTTGATAAGAATAGAGGAATGTTTTCATTGACTCTATACTATTAAATTCGCTGAAAGTACCTATCAGAGAAAAGAAGGAAAACCCTAATGTCCAGGATATAATATAAACATAGTATATCATAACTAGTGTTGATATTAGAATACCAATTGCTCCGAAGTACTTTGCTACTTTACTTTTCGTAAGAGTATCAAACATACCAGGTAAACTGCCGTGTCCGTATTGCCCACCTCTACGTCCAATTGACCATTCGACCCACATCAGAGGAATAGCTAGTAAAATAAAAGCTGTGAAGTAAGGAATCATAAACGCCCCACCACCATTCTGTGCTGCCTGTACTGGGAATCTAAGGAAATTCCCCAGACCGACTGCATTTCCTGCCATCGCAAATATTAATCCTAACCTACTGTTCCAATGCTCTCTACCAGCCATATATACCTTTATCTATTTATCAACAATAATAATAATGTACGAGTTAAGAATTTGAATTATATCACAAGTTTGTTAACTTATAATACATTAAAAAGTAAATCTTATAATTTTACTTTTCCAAGATTAAAATTCTACTTCGTAATTTTTAATCGCTAAAGATAAAAGAATTTTTCTATAAACAAAAAGAAATTTTAAAATCACATAGGATAGTTTAAATATGTTAGGATTTTTAAAATCTAGTATTCTAAGCAAGTTTGTGGTTGCTATTACCGGTTTACTTATGGTGGGGTTCATCATTGGTCATACACTAGGTAATCTGCTTATATATGCAGGCCCAGAAGCAATCAACACTTATGCAGTTGGACTAAAAGATATTGGAGGTGTAGTATGGGCAATGAGAATAGTTTTAATTATTTCTCTGATATTACACGTTATAGCCACTATCAATCTAGTTAGACATAATCGTAAAGTAGCTGGTAATTACAAGGTAACCAATCACAAAGCTGCTACGTTTTCTAGTAAATTCATGGCTTATGCTGGATTAACTATTTTGTTTTTCGTTCTGTATCACTTGGCTCATTTTACTTTCGGAGTAGTTGATGCCAATGCATTCAGTATGGAAGCAACGTTAGATAATGGTAGAGTCGTACATGATGTTTACTCAATGGTAGTATTAGGATTCAGAAATGTTATCGTTTCATTATTCTATATTATTGCTGTTGTATTTTTAGGCTTCCACCTAAAACATGGAATTCATAGTATGTTCCAATCATTAGGAATACACGGTAAAAAGTTTACTCCAATGATTCAGAAAGTAGCCGCATTAGTATCTTTTGTAATCGTAATCTCTTTAATCTCAATACCAATAAGCATAATGTTAGGAATAGTAGGAGGTCAAGTATGAAATTAGACGCGAAAATACCAGAAGGTCCTATACAAGAAAAGTGGACCAAACATAAGTTTGATATTAACCTAATCAACCCTGCTAACAAGCGTAAGTACAAAGTGATAGTAGTTGGTACTGGATTAGCAGGAGCTTCTGCTTCGGCGACTCTTTCTGAATTAGGATACGAAGTTGAAGCAATTACTTTCCACGATAGTTCTCGTAGAGCACACTCTATAGCAGCACAAGGTGGTATAAACTCAGCTAAAAACTATCCGAACGACGGTGATAGTGTTTGGCGTTTATTCTATGATACTGTAAAAGGTGGTGATTTCCGTTCACGTGAAGCGAATGTATATCGTTTGGCACAAGTAAGTGTCGATATAATTGATCAAGCTACGGCACAGGGTGTTCCATTCGCAAGAGAGTATGGTGGGAACTTAGCTAACCGTTCATTTGGTGGAGCGCAAGTTTCTAGAACGTTTTACGCTAGAGGGCAAACTGGACAACAGTTGCTATTAGGTGCATACCAAGCATTAGCTAAAGAAGTTGAAAAAGGCGGAGTTAAACTTCGTACTAGAAAAGAAATGATGGATATAATAGTAGTTGACGGCAAAGCTCGAGGTGTAGTAACTAGAGACCTTGTAACTGGTGAGTTAGAAACTCACTTAGCTGACTCTGTTGTATTAGCAACAGGTGGTTATGGAAACGTTTTCTATTTATCTACAAATGCTCAAGCATGTAACGTAACAGCGACATATAGAGCATATAAAAAAGGAGCGTTCTTCGCTAACCCTTGTTATACTCAAATTCACCCTACTTGTATTCCTGTAAGTGGTGAGTATCAATCTAAGTTGACATTGATGTCAGAATCACTTAGAAACGATGGTAGAATATGGGTACCAAAAGCTAAAGGCGATAAACGTAAGCCAAGAGAAATCCCTGAAAACGAAAGAGATTATTACTTAGAAAGAAAGTACCCTAGTTTTGGTAATCTATCCCCAAGAGATATATCATCACGTTCAGCAAAAGAAGCTTGCGATGATGGTCGTGGTGTAGGTGCTACTGGTTACGGGGTTTACTTAGATTTCAAAGACGCAATCGCTAGATTGGGAAACACCAATGATGATATATCCTGCATCGCACTATACTATGGGCGGACTATGGGTAGATTACAACTTGATGAGTACTTTGGAAGGATTACATGTAATAGGTGAAGCTAATTTCTCTGACCACGGAGCTAATAGACTAGGTGCTTCTGCACTTATGCAAGGATTGGCAGATGGATACTTTGTATTACCTTACACTATAGGTAACTACTTAGCGAAAGCAGAACTCAAGAAAATAGATGCTGATACACCTGAGTGTAAGGCAACTGTTAAGGAAGTTGAAGACAAAATTAATAAGTTAATCAATGTTAATGGAACTAAAACTCCTTCATACTTCCATAGAAAGTTGGGTAAACTAATGTGGGATAAAGTAGGTATGGCAAGAAATGAAGCCGGACTGAAACACGCATTAGAAGAAATACCTAAAATTCGTGAAGAATTTTGGAAAGATGTGAAAATCTCAGGAACTGGCGCTGAATACAATATCTCGCTTGAGAAAGCATCGAGAGTGGCTGATTTCTTGGAGTTTGCAGAAATTATGGCTTATGATGCTTTGGATAGAGATGAATCGGCTGGTGCACATTTCCGCGAGGAACACCAAACTCCAGACGGCGAAGCAAAGAGAAATGACGATGATTACAGATATGTAGCTGCTTGGGAATACAAAGGCGTTGGTCAAAGACCAGAGTTGCATAAAGAACAATTAGAATTTGAAAATGTTAAGTTAGCTGTAAGAAGCTACAAATAACAATTAAGGAGAATTTGAAATGAATTTAAAACTTCATATATGGCGTCAGAAAAACAATAAAGCTAATGGTGCTTTTGAGCAATATGCTGTTAGTGATATTTCTGAAGATATGTCATTTCTTGAAATGCTAGACGTACTTAACGAAGATTTGATAGTAGAGGGTAAAGACCCCGTAGCATTCGATCACGATTGCCGAGAAGGGATTTGTGGTGCTTGTTCTATGACTATAAATGGTAATCCGCATGGTCCTGAGAAAGCAACTACAGCTTGTCAGCTACACATGAGAAAATTCAAAGATGGTCAAGAAGTTTATATAGAACCATTCAGAAACAAGTCATTTCCTGTAATCAGAGATTTGGTAGTTAACAGAAGTGCTCTAGATAGAATCATAGAATCTGGCGGATACATAAGTGTTAAAACTGGTTCTGCTCCTGATGCAAACGACATAGCAGTAGCTAAATCTAAAGCTGACGTAGCAATGGATGCAGCGGCTTGTATAGGTTGTGGTGCATGTGTAGCTGCTTGCCCTAACGGAGCAGCTATGTTATTCACATCAGCTAAACTAAAGCACCTAAACGTGCTACCACAAGGCCAGGCAGAGAAGAAAAAGCGTACACTTGCTATGGTTGACCAGATGGACAAAGAAGGGTTTGGCTCATGTACTAATCACTATGAATGTGAGGCGGCGTGCCCTAAGTCAATATCTGTTGAGTTCATCTCAGAGATGAATTTCGAATATGCAAAAGCGAGAGCTACTGCATACAGAGACTAATCGGTATCGACATAGATTATATTAAAAAAGACCTCGGACATTGTTCGAGGTTTTTTTGTGGGGATTAGTGTGAGGATTTTTGTATATTTGGATAATTATTTAACAGAAGTATAATTTTAAAAAGTAGAAAATATGAAGCATTTTATAATTCTAATATGTCTGACTTTACTATTTCAATATATGTCTAACTCTCAAACAAATTATAGGTTCAATAAAGGAAGTAATAATATTTATTTATTGAATAAAGATTCATTTATTACTGACTCAATTACTATTAGACAAGTAATAAAAGAAGATAATATTATGTTTATAATTACAGGTGATTGTATTGATTTTGAATGTTACTCTGATATATTTAAATTCTCCATTTCAGAATCAGGCAGTTATGAATACTTAGGTAGATTTGGAGTCGATGCCGATTTTCAATTTGGTTTATGCTTCAATGATATTCTCAATTTTTCAGGGGGAGTAGTAGTTGATCAAAATAAAAATTTAGTATGTACAATTGCCAACACAAAAGATGAAATTGTGAAAATCAAAGAACAAGAAATTTCTATGAATTGTAAACAGATTAATTTTTTAGACTCAAAAGGTGATGTTTTAAAGACAACTATTTACTCTGTAGACAATGTAAAAAAAGAAGTTCTTGACATAATTTCTATTTCATTGATTAAAAAGTATTACATGACAGATGAGAACCTTGATATTTACAATAAAGAAGGTATGATATATTACAATAATAATGGTACAGTTCTAAACAATTTTAATCAAATTGGGACTGAAAGTTTAATTGCTTACTATAATATAATTGAAGGGAATCTGATTATCACAGTAGCAAATGTAAAAAATATATCATACAGTGATAATAGTAAGACCAATTTTATTAAGAATTCAATTAAAAGCAAATCACTAGTTGGTGAATTAAATAGATGTAAGTTTTGTGAATAAAAAAACAACTAATTTCTTCTTGTTCGATTATTATTAACCCGGTAATAATCTCTACCATTATATTTTTTAAAAAGACCTCGGACATTGTTCGAGGTTTTTTTGTGGGGTGTTGGGAGTAATTTTCGTATATTTGGGGAGCAAAAATATAATTTTTTTGCTGTTGGATAAACGAAATAGATAGTCTCAATTGGGAAATATGAAAGAAGAAATAAAAAATTATCGGAATAATATTCAGGATTTTATTTCCACCGTGATAAATAAAAGGTTAGACAGAATTTCATTTCTACTTGATTTAAATCCAACTTTCGAATTAGATGATGTTCCATTTCAATTCAAATACGCTCACTCAATTTGTTTTCATATAGAAGAAATAAATTATTTACTCAGTACATCACAAACATCTTTAGGGATTGAAACATTTTGGATTGAACAAATTCGAAACCTAGATGATATAGGGAAATCAAACTTCACAGCAGAAATTAATGAACGAATTGAAAAGATTGAAGTAAAAGAAGGTATAGAGCATTTTTACTACAAAATCGGAATGGAAACAGAAAAAAATAAATGGTGGTTTATTGCTGGTGAGATATACGATACACACGAAGGAAAACTTAACTACAAGTTTAATGATGAAATGATCCTTGCTTTTAGTAATCTTCTGGAAGTAAATAAATATGAAGAAATAATAAATGAGAACAGGTAAACCAAATTGGTATCTTAAAACTATATGCCCTTGTTGTGGTCAAGGTTTACTTTTATTTGTAGTTTGTCCAATTTGTGAATATTTAACAGTAAAATGTTTAGAAATGGGAGACACTTTCGCTAACCCAAATAAATTAGAAAATTGGTTCACAGAAACTTGTCCTACATGTCGAATAGAAACAAGTAGTTTTATTCCAGCCAATTCAGACCATATTAATAAAGCGGGTTTTGATAAAAGTAGATATGAATAAAACATTATCTCTTGCAAGCTGCAAATGGAGACAGATATTAATATTAGACTCATAGATTAAATTATAACAAAGACCTCGGACAATTTTCTAGTTTTTTTTAAAATTTAGTAAAAAAAAGCCCCGATAAATATCGAGGCTTTAAGCTTAGATATATACTATTGTTTTATAACTGGTATCACTTTGGTGCTTTCACCTTTTGTAATTCTAACTAAATAACTTCCTGGTATTAATTCACCACCATCTAAAAGTAATTTGTTAATCCCAGAATCTAAGTAAATATTATCATACTTATCGATTACTCGTCCTGTCATATCAATCATAGTAATTTGATATTTACCTGCCTCTAAAATATTAAATTCAATATTTAGAGCACTTTTGAATGGATTCGGGTAAGCAATCTGATTGGTTATACTATTTAACTCATCAACACTAGAAA
>JAUHXN010000413.1 GCA_030426865.1 bacterium
AACGAAAGCAGCAATAGCAGGTAACTTAGCGATAATGTCTAGTGAATCTTCTAATGTATATTCCCAATACTCTGCTTTAGTTATATCGTTATAATTCTTCGCAAATTTTGATTCTCTTTGCATAACCAAGATAGCAGAATTGAACATTGCCATAGGGTGCGAATCTGAAGGCATTTCATTCAATACATTCCAAACATAAGTAGGAACTTCTTGACGACTTTGTAAATCTGCTTGCAAATCAGCAAGTTCTTCTTTGTTTGGTAATTCACCTGTAAGTAATAACCAAAGTATTTCTTCAGGTAGTTTGTCAGTTATCTCTCCTAGCTCTTTTCCTCTTATTATCAGACCTTTGTTTGGTGGTACTTCCGAAGTATCGCAAACTAATGCTTTTACACCACGGATACCGCCATAAGCTTGTCCTAAAGTTACTTCTGATACTTTTTTATCAGCGTTAGCTCCAACAAATTCCTTGATTTCTTTGATTTGAGCTGGTAGAGTTCCAGCTAGTTTTTGCTTCAATAATGACATATTTTACCTTAAATTTTGATTATATTTTATTTCTTTTCTTTGGCGAACTAATTTTCATTAAAACTTGCAACACAAAAGTCTTACAACTTAATAAATTTCAAAATTGATTACGAATAATTTGTTCATTTCTTTTTATTTTTTTGGGAATGTGACGATTTGAAAAATTTAGTATTATAATTTAGAAGTCATAATCAAATGAATTTTAGAACTAAAAATATAATAAGAATATAAAAGCGAATAGTCTATCTATCTTCCACCCGCTAGTGATATACGCAAGTCTAATCCGACTTGGGTTGTGCTGAAACCAAGGTTGGCTGCACCAGCTGTTATGGTTGCATCATATCGGAAGAAGAATGAAGCGGTTACTCTGTTACGTTAGAATGGTAGAATTTTAGGTGGAAATATAATTATTCGTAATTTGTATTAATCAATGTACCCAATTATTATATAGTAAATATGTTCATGAGAAATATTCTAATATTTATTCTCCTTTCAATTATAATACTATTATCGTGTCAATCAAAAGAATTACAAGTTGATAATACAAAGCCAATGTATGGAGAAGTTAAAAAGAGTTTGGAGCACAAGAATATTGATGAAGATTTTATTAAAGAATGTTTATTACAGTTTGGTTCTATAGACAGTTCTATAGCTAGTATATCAGATAATGCCTGGAGATATTACTATAACAACGATTTAGAAACTGCTATGAAACGATTTAATCAGGTTTGGTTATTAAATCCTGAATATCCTGATTCGTATTTTGGTTTTGCTTCTTTATTAGAATCTCAAGGTAAATACTCTGAAGCAAAACGTTTCTACGAAGAAGGATTTCAAAAAGACTCTAAGTATAACAGAGCTGAATCTATTTTTCTTCATATTGCTACATGTAAAGAACAATTAAACGATATTGAAGGATTGATTAATGCATATAGAACTATTGTAAAATTGAATCCTAAAAATGCTTTTGCTCATAAAAAGATTGGATACTTTCAAATGAAGAGTAAGAATTACACCGAATCACTCTTAGCATATAATAAAGCAATTGACTTAGATCCTGCAGATGCAATGACTTTCAATAACAGAGGATATTTGCATCAAATTATGAAAAAATACACTGACGCAATTAAAGACTATTCAAGTGCAATTAACATAGATTCAAATTACATAAGTGCATTGGTTAATAGAGGAATAAGCAGGATGGAGATTAATCAATTTAAAGATGCAAAAAAAGATTTTCGAAGATGTGTTCTACTTGATGAGAATTCTGGTGAGTTAAGACGTTTTTTAGCTCTTTCTGAATTAAAATTAAATGATGTTTCTAGTGCTTGTAAAAATTTG
>JAUHXN010000102.1 GCA_030426865.1 bacterium
GTTTAATCAGTGATTCAGAACTCACTCCCAACCAATCAAAAGCATTAGTAGATAATAGCTTTTTCTTTAGCTCTGGTGAAAAATCACTTACTGATTCTATGAGTTTACCGGGCTCTAGCTCACCTAATGGGAATGGATAATCTGTACCCAATGCTACTTTGTCTTCGCCCATTAAGTCAACTACATATTTTAGCATTTTCTCATCGTGAGTTAGTGAGTCTATGTAGAACTTCCCTAGATATTCACGTGGGTTTATATTATTATCAATAGCACAAAGGTCAGGTCGCACGTTGAATCCATGCTCAATTCTGCTTATAGTTGCAGGGAAAGAACCACCCGCATGAGCGAATAGCATTTTTAATTTGGGTAGTCTTTCTAGAACTCCTCCAAATATCATAGAGCAAATTGCTAGTGAAGTCTCGGCAGGCATACCCACTAACCACGGTAGCCAGTATTTCTCCATTTTACTTTTACCCATCATATCCCAAGGATGAACGAAAATAGATGCGTCCAACTCTTCAGCTGCTGCAAAAAAGTCGAACAGTTCCTCTGCTGAGAGATTCCAATCATTGATATGAGTACCTATTTCTACACCGGGTAAACCTAGGTCTTTTACGCAGCGTTCCAATTCTTTGATTGCTCGTTTCGGGTCTTGGAGTGGGACAGTTCCTAATCCAATAAATCTAGTTGGGTGCTTATCACAAACCCCCTTTATAAAATCATTTTGGTATTTTGAAGTTTCCTCGGCATGCTCTGCTTTAGCCCAATAGTAGAATAGTACTGGTATTGGCGAGATAACTTGGACATCTACTTGATGGTGGTCACAATCTTTAATGCGAGCATCACCATCCCAACAGTTATCTTCTATCTCGCGGAAAAATTTAGGCCCTGCCATCATCTTAGCACAACAAGGTTTGTGATGTTCTAAGTGAATGAATTCACCATACCCGAATTTACTATTGTAATCAGGCATATTAGGTGGCATTATATGTGTGTGTACGTCAACTTTTAGTGATTTCTCTCCATTTCCCAAATCTACCATTTATTTCTTCTCCGGTTTTTCCATCACAGTACCACACTTATCACAAGTTCTAGCTTTCTCGTCGTTGAAAAACTCTTCCATCTTAACGGGTAGTTCAGTTACTATATTTTTCATCGCAAATTCTTTTCTAGCAAGCTTATTATTACAATTCTCACAATACCACTCTAGGGCATCTATAGCCTCAGGGTCACGAACTTGTTCTACTACAAGTCCGATAGTATTTGCTGGTCTTTGAGGTGAATGAGGTACTTTTCCAGGTAAAAGAAATATCTCTCCTTCTTTTATATGTACATCTCTAAACTCACCGTCATCTATTATTTTCACAGTGATGTCCCCTTCTACTTGGTAGAAGAACTCAGGGGTTTCATTATAGTGATAGTCTTTACGTCCGTTTGGTCCACCAACTACCATTATTATCATCTCGCCATCCTCATATACTTGTTTGTTACCAACAGGTGGCTTTAGTAAATGACGGTTCTCGTCTATCCATTTCTTGAAATTTATTGGTGGTATTTTAGCTGTTGACATGACTATACTCCGTAAAATAATTTATATTCAATCGATTTTATTTATCATAAATTAGTAAATAATATCTTCATTCTAAAGTATATCTTCAATTGCTTTTATTTTATATATTTTTGTCATTCTGAGCGAAGCGTGAGAATCTCTGACACTCTGCTCCGACTCTTGAGATTGCCACGTCCTCTTCGCTTCGCTGAGATTCCTCGCAATGACAGATTCACGAGATTTTTTAGGTCCTTTCAATTTTCTAAAGTATATCTTCAATTGCTTTTCTTTTTGGGGTCTGTGTGTACTTTCTAGTCCAGAATATTATCAGCGGAGTGAATATAACTGAAGGCAAAATCCATACTATCCAGTTCGGTTCTATGAAGTTGATATTAACTACTAAAAAAGCAGTAAAAGTGGAGATATAAGTACCGACCATCATACCTATGTGTTGCACTAACCACGTCATTCGTGGTATCTCTTTGTTCTTAGTAAGTAAGTAGAATAATTTTAACTGACTATAAACTAATTGTAGAGAGATTAAACCAAATACGACTAGTACTAACTCTAAACTAACTATCATTAGTACTGTATTTATCAATGAAACTATATTTATAATCCAATCGGAAGTTGATGGATTTAATTTCTTATTTCTAATGGCTCGTAAACCAGAATAGTTCATATAAAGTGAGAATATTCCTATATGAAATAGGAAAGTACTTCCCTTAAAAGACGAAAGTAAAATAGCTGTAAAAGATACAACCATCATAGAAACAAAAAAGTAGAATCCACTTTTCTTGTGAAGCTTTTGTCCTTTTCTAGAGGACATAGAAAATAAACCAAGCAGGAGGGCTAGACCACCAAAAACAATATGTAGTATGAGCAGCGAACTTGTTAGAATTGACATCAAATTACCTGATAATTGTTGTTAAAATACAATTCAAAAATCGGTATTAGTTAACATCTAGACCAGCTGTAAGGTATGAATAGTAAGCGTAGGGACAAATGGGAAGCTATTTGTGGTGAGTGACAAGTCTGCTTATTTAGGTGGTAAGTTTTTCTTTGATAAAATCATTCAGTTTCCTAGATACTGGGACAGGAATATCTGTGAAGTTAAGGTGTAATTTATAACCTTGAGCGTTCCCACTGACTTTTTTCACATACTGTAAATTTACCAAAAAGCTCTTGTGGCACCGAATAATATTTTCATTATTATTGAAGATTAGCTCAACGTTTTTTAGAGTATTCCTAAGTAATGTTACCTCAACTTTCTCTTCTTTCAAATAGAAAACTTCAATGTAGTTATCAGCAGATTTGATAAAAAGCAATTCCGTGCTGTCAATAACTAGTTCTTCATTCTGATTTTGAGAGTCAATTTTGATTGTAGTCTTAGGGTTAGTATGTGCTAATAGCTTTTGATTGATACCTTCCGATTCTGCAGCAAACTTCTTCGCACTTTTGGATTCCTGATATATTATTATAAAAGTTATAGGCAGGATACTAACCATAAAAGTATAGAATTCGAAAACTAATACATACTTCAAAGAAAGTGTGTTATTATTCAAATAAGATGTGTAGATAGCGTTAGCAAGCCCTATTGCTAATATATTTACTATTGTCCAAGTGATTTCTTTCCCAGTATTCCATGACTCTTCATTAAAATAATTTGGGAATAGCGGAGCAATGATAATATTTAGGATAATAATTGCCGCGGTCGTAATCGCCCCATATATAAAGCAGACTTCAACTATACCACTTCCCATAGTGCTGAGCCCAAATGGCTGAAACGTTAATAAGAATAAAGCCACAAACAATCCGTAAACGAATGACATTTTCAATTTATCGGCTACTGTTTCTTTTACAATGTATGGTTGTTTTAGTTTATTCTTTATTCTATTGAGCATTTTATTCTTTTAACTATAATGTTCTTTTTGTTACGGACTAAATGTAGAGACGTATTGCATACGTCTCTTAACCCTTTCTTCTTCTGGAGACGAATGCAATACGTCTCTACAATCACCTCCACTTCGCTATGCTCTGTATCCTCGCAATGACATTGTTCACTTTTATACTTGTCATTCCGAGCGATGCGTGGGAATCTATTTTGTTATGCTAATTCTCTAAAGATTGCCACGTCACTTCGCTCCTCGCAATGATACATTGACACAATTGTCGTTATAACTCACTGTCATTGCGAGAAATATCAGCTAGCTGATATTGCGTGGCAATCTTTAATGACTAATCCCGTACTTCATTCCTAAATCTTCCCATTTAGGATTATTTAATTCGATTAAGTCTATTTTCTTTTGTCGTGACCATGATTTTATCTTTTTTTCATAATTCAATGCAGCTTCTATTGAATCAGTGCTTTCAACATAAACTAACTTATTTATATTATACTTTTTAGTAAAAGATGTAGCATTTCTTCCTGATGTATGGTCTTGTAATCTTTGATGTATGTTGCCACTGACACCAGTGTACAACACAGTATTATTTTTATTTGTCATTATATAAATATAGTATGTTTTCAATTTCGAGTCACATTCTTTGTTTGTGTCATTTTTGAGATTGCCACGTCCTTTCAGTCCTCGCAATGACATTGTTCACTTTTATACTTGTCATTCCGAGCGAAGCGTGGGAATCTATTTTGTGTTGCTATTTCTTTAAAGATTGCCACGTCACTTCGTTCCTCGCAATGACAAATTGTTCACTTTTATACTTGTCATTCCGAGCAAAGCGTGGAAATCTATTTTGTTATACTATTTCTCTAAAGATTGCCACGTCCTTCCAGTCCTCGCAATGACAAATTGTTCACTTTTAGACTTGTCATTCCGAGCGAAGCGTGGGAATCTATTTTGTGTTGCTATTTCTCTAAAGATTACCACGTCCTTTCAGTCCTCGCAATGACATATTGTTCACTTTTAGACTTGTCATTCCGAGCAAAGCGTGGGAATCTATTTTGTTATGCTATTTCTCTAAAGATTGCCACGTCACTTCGTTCCTCGCAATGACAATAGCTAACCTATCATTTCACAAATTTAGCAATATTCTCATCATCCATATCTCTAAAATATAAAGTGTCGTTTTCAATTTCATATCGGAATTTTTGTGATAGAACATCGATGTATTCCTTTTCTAATTCACTTTCAGGGCAAGCCATTTTGGTCATAATTAATTCAGAAATTTTTACTAGTCCATCCTCCCCAACTTCAAATCGACCGTTAAAATTATTACATCTAGTCTGTCCACTTACCATACCGTCAGGATTAAACTTTATAAATGCTGATTTCAATCTTTGAATCCTAATTCCACTTACTGGTTTGCCGCTAATGAATTGCAAATACCAATTTTCGTCAGTCAATTCATTACCAAACAATTTTCTATATACTATCTCATTATCTTCATCTGATACTAAACCATTATCTTTGAAATAATAGATTGATTTTATCAAATCTTCACCGTCTTTTTGATATAATAGTATAGCTTTTGTTCTTCTATCAAGACTAAAAAAACCTTCATATCTCTCTATATTGGGTTTGTCTGAGCCAATATACTCGACTCTCAATTCAAAACTATAATCATCATTCAGAGTTAATCTTTTTTCTATCCGGACACAATCATTGCAATCCTCTATACTTATATAGGTACCCATCCAATAAAGCGAATCGTACTTTTTATAAACCTCTGCACTATCGACGGAGTCATGTTCGCTCTCTTCTTTAGGTGTTCCGCCACAACTAATAAGAATTAGACTCACTACAAATAAAATTGCGATTATGTTTTTCATTGTCATTTGTTGATTTAATAATATTCAAACTACATTCTATTTGTTCAATCTACAAAAAATGTGTGGATTTGAGTAAATCTACTTAAAAACCAAAACTAAGCTTATTATTATATTCGCTTAATCATTTTTTAAAAATAATAAAAAGAGTTACGAGATGGGAAAATTTGAAATAACAAAAAGAACTAATGGCGAATTTCAATTCAATTTGAAAGCTGGAAACGGTCAAGTAATACTAACTAGCGAAGGTTACAAAGCAAAACCTAGCTGTATCAATGGTATCGAATCAGTTAAGAAAAACTCTCAAGATGATGCAAGATATGATGTGAAAGTTGCTAAAAATGGTAAGCACCATTTCAATCTAAAATCTACTAATGGTCAGATAGTTGGATCTAGCCAAATGTATGCTTCTGAAGATGGTTGTACTAACGGTATCGAATCTGTAAAGAAAAATGCACCTGATGCTGAAGTAGTTGACAATTCTTAATTGAATATAGATAATGAATGTATTTATTAAGACTGTTCTTATTAGAATGGTCTTTTTTTTTGGGTCTCTATATGTCATTGCTGTATAGGTCAGATAATCACCTTACAAACTTAGCTATTACATTATCATCACTATCTAAAAACTCTAAAGTGTCTTGCCGGATAATATATCGGAACTTCTGCGAAAGAAAATTGACATACTTTTTTCTCACTTCTGGTTTTTCACAACTCTTGTAGGTCATAACTAAACCCGAAAAAGTCACAATTCCTTCTTCATCCACATCAAAACTACCACTAAAACTATTACAACTAGTTTTTCCGTTTACTATTCCAGAATTATTAAACTTGAGATAACATTTATCGGTCTCTGGCTTATTTCCTCCGTCAACTAGAATGTCCTTTATGGTACTAAAATACCACTTATCGCTTGTCAAATTATTACTAAACAGTTTTCTATAGTCAATGTCATCATCTTCATCTGAAACAAAACCATTAACTTTCATTTTATATATTGTTTCTTTAGAATCTTCACCTTCATTTTGATATAATATTAGTGAGTGTGAAATTCCTTCTAGTTTAAAGTTACCATTATGTTTTTCTACAACTGGCATACCTGAACCGACATACTCCACTCTCATATTATAGCTATAATCTTCTTTTAGTGTTATTCGCTTTTCTATTAGAACACCATCGTTCCAATTATCTACACATTTATAGGTGCCTTCCCAATAATAAAGATTTTCATTAATACAGGAGATATTCTTCTTGGATGAACATGAAACAAGGAGAAGTAGTAGTAATATGGCTAAAAGTTTCATTCTTTTTCTTTGTTTAAATTTCTAGTATTAACTTCTACGTCAAAAGACAATATAAAGTTTTTTATGAGTTTATGTTTGTTTTAATATCCATATTCATATTTTTGTACCTCATAAAAATGAAGGTTTAGAAAATGTGGAATCAAACAGGCTTAATATTCAAATCACACCCTTGGCACGGAGTGCCTATCGGTGAGCAATCTCCCAAAATTGTGACTTCTTACATAGAATTAGTTCCAGGTGATACTGTAAAATATGAGCTAGATAAATACACTGGCTATCTGAAAATAGATAGACCGCAGATATACTCTAGCGTTTGCCCTACTTTGTATGGTATGTTACCACAGACTTATGCTGGTAAGCGAGTAGCGGAGTATTGCAACAGTAAGACAGGTAGAACTGATATAGTTGGAGATGGTGATCCTCTGGATATTTGTGTTATCACAGAGAGAATAGTGCCTTACGGTGATATATTAGTTAACTGCCGTCCGATAGGTGGGATGCGGATGATAGACCATGGTGAAGCTGACGATAAGATAATAGCTGTGATGAATGATGATTTGGTATATGATGAACGTAATGACATATCCAAAATCCCAGAATCTATAATTAGAAGATTAAAGCATTACTTCCTTACTTACAAACAAAACCCTGATGAAAAAGATCAAAACACAGTTGAAATTACTGATATTTATGGTAGAGAAGAGGCTTACGAAATAATCCGACTAGGTAGAGAAGATTATAATGAGAAATACCCAGGTCTTTCTGTTACATCTGCATCTACTAGACCGGATGTAGAGTTCGATTAAATTTTGTCTTATATTAAGTTTCCAAATTAATAGTCAATTAACTCTTAAATTCTTATTTTTGCTATTAGTAATTACTAAATAATAGCATTAAATATGAAAACAGTTCTGATTACGGGTGCAGCCGGTTTTTTAGGTTCGCACTTATCTGATAGGTTTATAGCTGAAGGGTTCAAAGTTATAGGTGTCGATAACCTACTAACAGGTGACACGGACAATATTGCACATCTATTTGGAAACCCAAATTTCAAATTCGTTCACCACGATATAACTGAATACAATTTCTTTGCAGAAGATATTGACTATATTTTGCACTTCGCTTCACCTGCATCTCCTATAGATTATCTGAAGCTACCAATCCAAACTTTGAAAGTTGGATCATTAGGTACACATAAGATATTAGGCCTTGCAAAAGAAAAAGGTGCAAGGTACTTGCTTGCTAGTACAAGTGAAGTTTATGGTGATCCACTAATCCATCCTCAAACAGAAGATTATTGGGGTAATGTAAACCCAGTTGGTTCTAGGGGTGTTTACGACGAAGCTAAGAGATTTTCGGAAGCTATGACAATGGCTTATCATCAATATCACGGTGTTGAAACTAGAATTATTCGAATATTTAATACTTACGGTCCTCGCATGAGGCTACATGATGGAAGAGCTATACCTAACTTCATTCGTCAAGCACTTAAAGGCGAACCGGTTACTGTTTACGGAGATGGCTCTCAAACTAGATCAGTTTGCTACGTAGATGATTTGGTAGAGGGTATTTACAGATTACTTATGTCAGATGAAGTTAATCCTGTGAATATTGGAAACCCAAGTGAACTGACAATGTTAGATTTGGCAAAAGAGATCATTGAGCTTACTGGTTCCGACTCTAAGATTGTATTCGAAGATTTACCGCAAGATGATCCTAAGATAAGACAACCAGATATCACACGCGCAAAAGAGATACTTGGTTGGTCACCTAAAGTAGATAGAAAAGAAGGGTTAGAAAAGACAATTGCAGATTTCAGAAAGAGATTATCGTAAGGATAAATCAAGCAATTTTTATATATTGATAATCAAATAAAACAACAATCAGAGAAAAACTATGAAAAATTTAATAACAGCATTGTTCTTATTGATGAGCATTTCTCTTTTCGCTCAGACAGAAGGGTTTATACAAACTGCTTATAATGCAATCAAAACTAAAGATTACGATAAAGCATTGACTTATTATAACAAAGCAATCGATAAAGCTGATAATTATGCTCCTACTTTTTATGGTCGTGGATTAGCATATTTCTACAAAAAAGAATTCAGTAATGCTATTAAGGATTTCAATCAAGCTATTTCACTTGATCCTAATTATTTCGAGGCATATTATGGTCGTGGGCTTTCTGAAGTAGAAGAAGGTAATTTGCAATCTGCTATCCAGAGTTTCACCAAAACTCTCTCTATAAGCAATGAATACCCTGAGGCATATTATGCGCGTGGCAATTCTTATTACTTCTTAGAGAGCTGGGACAAAGCATTGATGGATTATAATAGAGCTATCGAATTGCAACCTGGTTATGCGATGCCTTATTACGCACGAGGTGCTGTG
>JAUHXN010000103.1 GCA_030426865.1 bacterium
TTGGGGTATTATGCCTAGAGAAATGTTCATAGCTATATGGATAATCTGTGGTGTATTAATTGTTGCATACTTGTTAGGTGCATTTAAAATGAAGATGGATTCGGAGCTTTCGAATCTAGGTGCATTGAGAATAATATGGGCAATAATCTTTGGTGCTATAACTATATTCTTAATACCAGGTTTATTTGGTAAGAATATGGGTGAGTTAGATGCATTTTTACCTCCTCAGGGCTACTTAAACGCAAATGTTTCCTCTGCAAGTGCAGGTGGCAGTATGTTTGGAGAAACTGGTGAAAAAACTGTGTGGCTACATAGCTACGAAGAAGCTCTAGAACTAGCAAAGAAAGAAAACAAACCAATTTTTATTGACTTTACAGGTTGGACTTGTACTAATTGTAGATGGATGGAATCTAATGTATTCCCATTGCCTCAAGTACAGAATTACTTTAGTGGAATGATAAATGTGAAACTCTACACAGATAGAAGAGAAGAACCTGAACTTAGTAATAAGGAATTTCAGAAAACGAAATTTAACTCTATCGAATTACCACTTTATGTGATATTGACCCCTGATGAAAAATTAGTTGGGACAAAGGCATTTACTAGAGATTTGCAAGAGTTTTTAGACTTTTTAGAGAAAGGTGCTAACTCCATATAGGGGTTAGTACTCGTCCTCGTCATCATAGTCATCGAAACCATCTTCGAATCCACTATCATCATAGTCATCATCGAAGTCTGAATCATAATCATCGTCTTGATCTTGGTTATCAATTCCTATTTTATACGGGGTTTCGTAAATATTCCCTTGTATAAGCTCTAATTCTCCACCGACTAATTTTTGCGAAAGCAAATCCGAATCTTCGAACTTTATAACGAATTTACTACCATCACTTGAGATAACTCCACCTTCTATATTTATATCACCTTCGTATATCTCATTCTCGTCTTGATCTAATATCCCTGTAGCTTTCATTATAATGAAATCATCATCATCTAAAACGTTGTAATTATCACCTTTGGTGGGCTTTTGTTCTTTTTCGTAGGGAACTATTTCATCATGCAATAACATGAATTCTAGAGTCTTATGCCATGCTCGGTATTTGATTGCCATATCTCATTTCCAAAACAATAGTTAAACATAGTTTTAAATTAATAAAAATTTACTTTAGTCCAATTTGAAATCTATCATCTTCATTGTATTTAGTAATTGGTACTTTGACTACCATATTGTCTATTAATCGTGTCTTGCCAAGTATAGTTCCTAATAATAGAACTATTTCAGAACCTTCATCAAACTCATTTGGTTCCTCTAGATTTGATGCATCAACAGCTAAAGCATAATCAATTTTTAAAGATTCTAGTTTTCTTAGTGAATCATGAAGATATGCGTTTATTTTTTTTCTGTTTCTTTCGCCAGATTCAATGAATTCCTTAGTAGCAACTAATGACTGAAATAGTATCTTAGCTTTGTTTCTTTCATCATCTGTAAGGTATTTATTCCTAGAACTCATAGCTAGGCCATTTGGCTCTCTTACAATCGGACATACTACAATCTCAACACCCATTAGCATATCTTTAGACAATGCCTTTACTACCAAAGTTTGTTGGTAATCTTTTTGACCAAAAAATGCTTTATTTGGTAAAGTAGCACTAAATAGTTTAGAAACTACGGTAGCTACGCCATCAAAGAAATGAGGTCTATACTTACCTTCTAAAACATAAGCAAGGTCACCAACTGATAAGCTAGTAGTAGCTCCTTCTGGATATATTTCCTCTCTTGCAGGGACGAACAGTACATCACAATCTGCATTTTTAGCTAGATTGTAGTCATGTTCGAAATCTCTAGGGTATGAATCGAAATCCTCATGAGGTGCAAACTGAGTAGGATTGACAAATAAAGAAGTAATTACCAAATCACATTCGACTGATGCCCTTGTTATTAGTGAAATGTGACCTTCATGTAAAAACCCCATAGTGGGAACAAAGCCAATAGTCTTCCCTTTGCTCCTCTGTTCTATTGAGTATTTTCTTAGTTCATCAACTTTTCTTATTACAATCATTAATCTACCCTACTGCCGGACCTGTCCGCAGTTTGTTCTGTTATCTGGTCTCTAAATTTAGTTACTTTCGATACAGGAATTTCAGCTGTAATCTCTATTGTATCAGTATAAACTTCCTCGAATGATACTGCATACTCGTCTAATAATCTTTTAATAGTATTAATATCATCATAAGTAGTAAATATTTTTACTTTTTTAGTAATATCTATTTTTCTTCTTTTACAAAGTTTAACTACTTCTTCTGCAGTTCCACCATAAGCTCTAGCAAGCCCACCAACTCCTAACTTAGTCCCTCCGTAAAACCTAGTTACTACTATTAGTACATCCGATAATTTATATTTTTTTATTGCAAATAAAATAGGATTACCTGCCGACCCATTTGGTTCACCATCATCATTAGCTCTATATTCTAATCCTTGAGAGCCAATAATATATGCATAACAATTATGCGTTGCATCATAGTGTTCTTTGCGAAGTGCATTGAGATGAATATCAGCTTCTTCCTTACTAACAATAGGGAAAATATTCGCAATAAAACGACTTCCTTTTATTTTATCTTCGAACATTTTATGTTCTTCTATAGAGTAGTAATAATCCATTAATCGTATTTATAAAAACCTAAATTTCGTAAAAACAATTCTATTTTGGGTTCTATCCACATAGTGATAACTGCAAAACCTAGACCAGCAATAACATCTACAACATAATGATATCTTAGATATACTGTCGAGAATATAAGACTGAAACCTATAATTGCAACTATCCATTTATATTTTGATTTGAACTTAAACGCTATTAGTATTGTAATAAATGTCATCATAGTATGACCACTTGGCATACAATCTCTATTAACAATCTCAGCTGGATTTATAGTATCAGGCATCACTCCTCCACCCGCATTGACCAGATCTCTGAAGAAATTAGTAAGTAATAATCCCGGCAACTCTGTATTGAGCATACTGAAATCATGCACTGTAAACCTTGGCCCTATAGCAGGCATAAAAAAGTAAAGTATATAAGAAAAGAAAAATCCAAAAATGACTATTCTAGCAAATTCGAAGAATCTATCGTCTGAGTCTCGCAGCGTGAATTCAACACCAAGTATAAAAGGCAAAACATAAAACATCATATATGTGAATTGCAAATACTCAGTCAATATAGGATGTGATATTTGTGCCATCCATTCAGTTGGGTTAACACCAAAGATACTCATATCCCAAGCTATTAGCATATTGTCATAATCTTGAGGGTTGACTAATGGTATGAATAAATGAATATTACTATATATAAAAAAGACTATAGGAATTATATACAATCTTCTTACTAATGTGAAAACTTTCCCTCCTTTAAATTTACTACTTACAAGAGCAAATACGATTACAGCAGTAGATATAACTACATACGATAATAAATTTAGTGAAGGAGTTTCTAGCTGTGACCAAAATATAAAACAAAGTATAGTGTAAATAAGTAACATACCTAATATGTATGCATCACTTATAGTCAATACATTTATAATCTTCTTTAGTTTATTCACCAGTAATACTTTTTATATTTTCATAAAGTAGATTAAAATCTGCCAATGACAAATTTTCAGCACGCAAATCTAACATTTCTTTAACTCTTTCTGGCATAGTGGGTGATGACACAAATGCTTGATAATCATCAACAGAATTAAAATGTGATTTTATAGAATTTGATAATTTTTTTCTCCTTCCATTGAAAGCACTTTTGATAAAATTATGTAATCTTTTATCGAATACACCATCGTTAAAATTAATAGTAACAACGGAAGAAGTGACTTTCGGTGGTGGATTGAAAGCAGTAGGTGGTACATCGAAAAGTTTTTCGGCAGTTCCGCACATAAGCACAGCCAATGTCAAAATACCGTACTCTTTGCTATTCGGTGATGAAACAATTCTATTACCTAGCTCTCTTTGAATCATAAATGTAAACGAGTCTATTCTATCAGAATAGTCTATTAACTTGAATATTATCTGAGAAGATATATAATAGGGCAAATTACCTATTACTTTAACTTTTTTATCCTTTGGTAATATTTCATCGAGATTTGCTTCTAGAATATCAATATTAAGGACTTTTAACCCATTGAAATTCTTCTTAAGTACATGCACAGCTCTCTTATCAATCTCAATGCAAGTGATATTTTTAGTCTTAGGTATTAGGTATTTAGTCAAAGCTCCAGTACCCGGACCTATTTCTATTACAATATCTTCAGCAGTAATATCCGACATTTCAGCTATTCGCTGAGATACAGATTCATCCACTAAAAAGTTTTGACCTAGTGATTTCTTTAGTTTAAATTTTTCCAACTATACTTTATATTTAGTGAATGCTTCTTTTAATTTTGCTCTAGATTCTTCCATAGATTCATTTATCACTTTGAAATCTGAAACTACTGCTGTGAAATTAGTATCACCTCTCCAACGAGGTACTATGTGAAAATGAAGATGATCTGGAAGCCCTGCTCCTGCAGCCGCACCAGCATTCAACCCCACATTATATCCTTGAGGACTATAAACATCATCAATTACTTTAGTCGTTAGATTAATTACTTCCATTATCTCGGCTCTACACTCGGCTGATAACTCGTTGAGTTTACCTTTGTGTTCTATTGGAGTAATAAGCAAATGCCCATTATTGTATGGATATTTATTCATCATAATTATTGAATAATCAAATCTAGCAACTAACAGATTTTCATTATCTGTTTCCGGATTACTTATAGCATGACAAACGAAGCATTCTTCTATTTTATCTTTTCCTTTGAAAGAACCAATGTATTTGGATCGCCAAGGTGACCAAAGTTGTTCCATATTATTCTTTTCTATTATTTTATCACTTTAAGTTATTACAAAAATAGTTCAAAAAAAAATGCTTGTAAAATTAATTACAAGCATTCTAATTTTTTATATTCAATAAGTTTTAGAATATAGTAGATGGGAATCTAACATCAATACCTAATTGTAGAGCACTTACTCTCCAATCATCATCTGCTGAAAGGTTAGTAACACCAAAGTTATAGTTAAAACTTGGAACTACATAAAACCCACCAGAAAGAATTATCTCATATTGAACACCAAATTTGATACCTACTCTCAAAGCACTTGAATTTGGAATCTCACCTTCTTTAGCTATCAATGTTCTTCCATCATCAGAATAGCTGATACCTTGAGCTGCTTGTTCTTCAGGTGATATTTGATTAAACTTTGCTTCAGCTGGAGTTAATAGTGAATATGTTTGATTTTGTTCTTTAGTCATAGCAAAGTCAAATGTAGGACCAACGATTAAACCGAATTCTGTGTCAAATAAGTTTAATTTATATTGAGCTTCCACTGTTAACATATCATATATAACTTCATTCTTGTGTTCAGTCGAACTATATATAACTGTATCAGGCAAATTATCTCTTTGAGCTGTTGACGGATATTCGTCTCCTTCTACTTCGAAGCTAGCGGGCATAGAGTTGTATAATACTCTAGCAATAATAGAAGAAGTAGAGTTCTTAGCACCGCCAAGTAAATACTCAAATGACATACCAAAGAAGTAACCATTAGCAGACCCATTTTGGAATATAGGACATTGTACTGCTTCGTAGTTGAAAGTAGTTATATCGGCTGAGTGTAAAACTCTATTATATCCTACAACTGGCCCAAAATAGAATGGGATAGCTGGGGCATTCGGCTTCAAAGGATCATCGAGCTGTCCAAATGATGGTACCGTAAAAGCAATCGCCAGTGTTATAGTTGTAAGAATAAATTTTTGTAAACTATTTGACATAATTTAAACCTTGTTACTTTGTAATAATAATTTCTTGTGTTAAAGTTGTCCCAAAAGATTGGACAACTAATATATATTTTCCGTTAGCATACTTACTAAGATTTAATATAATATTATTTTTTCCTTTATCAAACATTATTTTATCCATGACATCATATTTTTTTCCAACATAGTCCATTATATATATTGAACCCGTTAACTCATCAGACACGTCCACTGTTAGTTTAGCTTCATCTCTTACAATGTTTGGTATTACTGAAGCATCTATAATATAAGAACTTAATTCTACAGTTCGTAAATCATACACACATACTTGATCGACATTAAGAGTATTAATTAGAGCATTACCATCGTAGCAATCACTTAAATTAAATTTTATTTCCACTTCGCCTTCTAGATCAGTATGGAGTAGAGCTAAAAACCTAATTTCGAAATTCCATGAAACAATTTTATCGAAATCGAAATCTGAAAATTCATCAGAAGTAAGAGTAAGAGTACTTTCATCTTTTTGTATAGTAGCACTCACTTCTCTTATTTTAATATTTTCTGAATCGTAAAAATAGATAATTGTTTCATTATTTTCAAGGAAAAAGTTATAAGTATCGATGTCGATTGTTACGTTTATATCAGCGGTAGTATCAATATAGTTAGGGAATTGACCACTAAATTTGATGTCGAAATACTTCCCTATCTGTAACCCACTAGCACTAAATGGGTTTATAGAAACCATATTTTGAATTGAGTTAATATTGCTTTCAGCTACGAAAATCGAGTCTTTATTTTGATCTAGGTCAAATACATCGATATTATAATAAATTTTATTAGCTGTATTTCCAGAAGACATTACTAATAGACGTTTAGTTAAGCTTTCTTCAGGCAATAAAGTATCACCAAATTTATCATTTATAAACTCGGCTTTATGTATATCTGTAGTTATATCTATTTTACGAATATAAAATCTAGTGTTTCCAGTATTTCTGATATCAATACTTAAAGTATCGAACTTACAGGCCTGTACAGTCAAATCTTCGGGATTTATAGAGATATCTAATGTATCTTGTTCAGCCACAAAGCCTCTAATTCTTATAGTATCTGTCTTAACGCCATAGTTTGGCGCCGCATCAGATTCGACTACTAATGTCATAAACTGCTCACCTAATGTAAGACCATTGAACCTAATTGGTAGTCTCTCCGTTGCTACTTGAGTAACTGTTCGGCTATTGTAGAATGATTTATCAAAGTCGAAAACATTCTCATCACCAATGAACTTGAAAATTCTATTGATTTTCAGATCTTCATTTCCATTGGAAAATATAACATCGACTGTTGAATCTTTGAAAGAAAAGATCTTAATCGTATCTAAATCTATGTCATAAGTCTCAATTTTAGGAAGAGTTGGTTGTCCTGTCAATTTTACCAATATAGTATCATGAGGTGCCCATCTTTCTACAAATTTAGCAGTTAAAGAATATGGAGTAAAATCATTAATGTTTGTAGGATTATATGATAGACTCAAATCCAATGCTTCTAGCTCATCTAAATCTACCGTATTTAAGTTCACTAATGTATTTATATTCGGGTCGTTTGCTAAATTAGAAACAACATCGAAATAAGTAAACCTAGAATGAAAGCTACCAGAATTAATAAATTTCTGAGTTGTACTTTTGGTAGTTCCAATTCTTGTATCTCCGAAATCAAATATTATATTATTGATTTTAGGTTCACCAGCTTCAGCAGTGATAGTAGCAGTTCTATTGATATTGTTGCTATCTAGTAATGTTACTGTATAATCGTAAACACCTGATGCATTTTGAGTAAATGTTATCTTATTAAATATAATAGATTCATTTGGTTGTAACACTTTAGGGAACATACCGGTAGTATCTATACTAAAATTGCTATTAGGAGGGAGAAGAAGACTATTACAAACTACCTTTGCATTTCCTGTATTTGTAAACTGTAAAAATTCTGTCGGATTAGTGTAATAAGAAGTCCCAGATAATATCTTAGGTAATCTGAGATTACTTGCAGCTAAATCAAAGCTAATTACTTTAGCTTCAATATCAACTTTTCTAGTATAATCACAATCGAAGTTAAAGAACATAGAATCTAATACAGCATTCTGATTATTAAGGTTATTATTCAGACAAAGTATCAGCCTATAAGTTTGCCCTTTGTATAACATTTTAGGTAAAGCAAAAGGTAAATTTAGTTTCAGTCTCAAATCAGCTGGTAAATCGACACTTTCCAAAAGAACTGAATCCGCATCAGTATATAAATCGAAGAATAGACAAGAATCTTTCTTAATATTCACTTCTTGATAGTCAATTTTATCTAAAAGTACTACTTGAGCACCAGGTCTATAGTATTCATAAGCTGTTGAGTTACCGAAGTAATCGATAATCTTGACTTTGAATTGAGCTGGTTTATTTTTATCAATTACATTTCCGTCTAATTTGACGAAAGTAGTAGTGTCGGTAATTGGTGTATGCGACCAGTTAAAGTTGTAAGTTTCTTCTTCATCTACTTCTATTATGTTAATACCAGAGAATTCAGAGACTTTCTTGTCGAAAATAGTTCCTCTTATTGTAGAGCAGCTTTCTACGAATTCGACTTCAGGTTCACTAAAATCAGTTTGTTCTTCATCGATCAAAGATGCACCAACCGTCATAGCATAAGAATCATAAGTACCGGTAGCAATAGCTATAGCATGGAACCCACCAGAATCGGCAACAATAGTATTAATACTTGGGTTTTGAGGGACAAAGACTTTTTGCCAATAATATGGCTCGCCAGCTAAATCGAAAGTATTAAAACCTAATACTTCATTTACAACCTTACCATTGACTTTTACTGATGACATTCCTTTTTCATCTGCAATAAGAATAACAGCTTGATTATCATATTGCGTAACATAAGTATCATTGTAAACAAAAACATCATTAGAACCGAAATAAACAGTCTTATTAACCATTTTATTTAAAGCTGGTATTACTACCATTGCTGGGTCATATTTATAACTGTCAAATGTTTCTACATATTTAGCCATAAACTGTGTAATCAGGAATTTACCATTCGCTGACCAATGGGTTGCTTGTTCAACATTATCAAAAGTATGAACTTCACCAGGCAGCATATATATATTATTTACATTATCTTGATTT
>JAUHXN010000104.1 GCA_030426865.1 bacterium
AGTATTATTTATGAGGAAAATGATTTCTGTTTGATAGGCTTAAATTGGGATTTGTACAGGCTAGAAAGAGAGTCTTTAGATTTAAAAAAAGTAACAAATTCTTCTGGTAAGTTCGGCTTTGAAGGTGATATGCTTTATAATATCACGAATAACCGGTTTGAAGACTATCTCAGTTATGAGATATCTTATGATTATGGAGAAACTTGGAGTAAGTATAGCTTATATTGCAAATTATCAAATGCAGATTATATCACAGACTGTGGACAAGTACCAAATTCACATAATTTAGTCTTTGTCGATGATGACCTTTACTCATTTACAGTTGATTCCATTTTCCATTCAAAAGTTGGGAGTGATAAAATAGAATTGCTTGGTGATTATAAAACAATGGGTAAATATGAAAAAGAAAAATATATTTACTTCTTAGATGAAAATTCAGGCAAAGTTTACCAAATAGTAGATAGTAATAATATAATAGAGCTACCACTAGACAAAGTTACTAGTAAGAAAATTACTTCTATAGATTTAAACAACGGCTACCTCTACGCAACCGACTTATACAATCTCTACCGCCTCAAGCTAGAGTAGATTATTAGTTTTTAGTAGTAGTTAAAACAATTTCAACAATGGTTGCAACATCTTGTTGCTTATTATCATCTTGTTATCTTGTTCTGACATTTGGAGACGTCTGCAATATGTCTCTACATATTTATTTCTAACCAATCCTGAAAATTCTTAAATCCTGAAAATCTTGATTAAAAAAAAGCTGCCTTGATTAAGACATCTTTCTGATATGTAATAGTTCTGTAACTATAATACATCAATAAGGTTTTTATATTCACTTTATTTTAAAGTATAAATCTTCATTATATCTTTTAGTATTTCTTTGAAGTCTATTTCTAAATCAATTAGTTTACCACTGTTAATATCAAAGACCCAACCGTGGATTGTAATATCCCTATCTCTAATTGCTTTTTGAACTACTGCCGTTTTGATAACGTTCACACACTGTTCTTGAACATTTAACTCTACTAGTCTTTTGTATCTACTTTCTTCATCTTCTATAGCATCTAGTTCTTCTTGGTGTATTCTGTACACATCACGTATATTTCTTAGCCAAGGGTTCAACACTCCCAAGTCAGCCGATTGCATAGCTGCTTTCACACCACCACAATAATAGTGACCACAAACAACGATGTGATTTACTTCTAGGTGTTTAACCGCGTATTCGACTACCGACATTGTATTCAAGTCTATACTGATGACCATATTAGCTATGTTTCTATGTACGAATGCGTCACCTGGTTGTACTCCCATCAAATCTTCTGCTGTAACACGGCTATCTGAACATCCTATATAAAGTAGCTCAGGTTTTTGTCCTTTGGATAGTTCTTCAAAATAATTCTCATCCACTTCTAATTTTGAGGCAATCCACTGCCTATTATTTTCAAATACGTTTGATATGTTCATGATTTTCCTGTAATATGTTAATTGATTAATTTATTTTCAGAAATTGAACGTAAGTAAATTATTTTTATTATTTGTATATATACTTTTTTACTTAAACTTTGAGACAATCAAATCTATGATTAAATTGCAAGATATAGACTAACGTAGTTTATGTACTTAATTGCTTTTTTAATGTGAAATGACAACTATCATTTCATAAAATCGTAATTATTCCAGAAAATCAATATTGTTAAATTTAATATGAAGTGAATAATGAGAAATATTTTCCTCACTGCACTTATTATACTTACATCATCAACTATGATGTTTGGTCAATCAAAATTACTCCGATTCCCTAATAGCTCGGACACACAAATAACTTTTACTCATGCGGGTGATATATTCGTAGTACCTATATCAGGTGGTATCGCTAGACGTGTAACAGTATCCGATGGGATAGAGATGTTCCCAAGGTTTTCTCCTGATGGCAAAAAAATTGCATTCGCAGGTGAATACAATGGTAACCAACAAGTTTTTGTAATGCCATCAGAAGGTGGTATGCCTATACAACGTACATTTAATATGGATGTAGAAGGGTTACCCGAAAGAATGGGGCCAAATAAGATTATCTTAGAGTGGTCTAAAGATGGTAAAGATATTGTGTACCGTTCAAGAGAAGAAAGCTGGCACGTACTAGAGGGTAAAATCTTTACTGTTGGTGCTGTCACTGGTATTCCTCAAACTCTTGCATTACCTAATTCTGGTTACGCTTCGCTTTCACCAGATGGGAGCAAAATAGCATATAACAGAATTTTCCGTGACTACAGAACTTGGAAAAGATATAGAGGTGGTCAAGTTGCTGATGTTTGGATATATGATTTCAACACAAAAGAACTGACTCAAGTAACTGATAATGATGCCCAAGATATAATGCCAATTTGGAATGGGGATAAAATTTATTACATATCTGACAGAACGGGTACTCTAAACTTATACAGATATGATACTAAAACTAAAGAAGAAAAGCAGATCACTAATACGACTTACTATGATGTGAAATTCCCTTCTAAAGGGACTAAACACATAGCATTCGAAATGGGTGGAGAAGTTCATTTGATGGATTATGCAACTGAAACTGTCAAAAAGGTAAGTATATCTGTTCAAGATGACTTCCCAACTGCTAGACCTAGAATAGAAGATGTAAGTGATGAAATCTCTGGTAGCACAGTTTCTCCAGATGGTAAATGGGCATTATATTCTGCTAGAGGTGATATATTCGTAGTTGCTAAAGAAAAAGGAATTACAAAAAATCTGACTAACTCTTCTAACGCTCATGATAGAAATCCTGTTTGGTCACCGGATGGTAAATGGATTTCGTATATGAGTGATTTGAATGGAGAATATGAAATTTTCTTAGCAAAACCAGATGGGTCAGAAACTAAACAACTTACAAATGACTTCGAATCATATCGTTATGAAATGAAATGGTCTCCAGATAGCAAGTATATATTGACTTCTGACAAATCTATGAAGTTATATTATTACTCTGTACCGAGTGGTAATAGAAAAGAAGTAGCAAAATCAAGAAGTTGGGAAATAAGAGACTATAATTGGTCTCCAGATAGTAAATGGATTGTATATACTGATAACCTGAACCCAAATATATCGGGAGTATTCGTTCACTCAACGGCGAGTGGTAAAAATGAATTAGTAACGAATAAGTTTTTTAATGCAAGTAGCGGTGTTTTCTCACCAGGTGGTAATTTCTTATTCTATACTTCTAGTAGATCATTCAACGCAGATATAAACAACTTAGAATGGAATTATTCTTATTCCGATATGTCTAATATATATGGAGTTCCTTTGAAAAAAGAGACCAAATCTCCTTTTGTATTCGAAGGATTTGACGATAAGAAAGAAGAAGACAAAGATAAAAAAGATAAGGAAATTACAGTAGAAATTGACTTTGATGGGATAAAAGATAGAGTTTTTGATGTACCTACTTCAGCTGGTAATTACTTTGGTTTGACTCCAACTAAAGATCACAAAATGTACTATGTAAAAACTGGTAGTGGCTCAAAACCTGCTACTTATGTGTATGATTTCAACGAGAAAGAAGAAAGCAAAGTTGGTGATTTCTTTCAATGGGATATAACTCCAGATGCTAAAAACATCTTTATCAAATCTGGTAATGACTATCATATTCAAAAACTTGCTGATAAAATTAAGCTTTCCGCTAAAGATAAAATCGATCTTTCGAATATGGAAACTAAAATCAGTCCAAGAGATGAATGGCTTCAGATATATTCTGAGACTTGGAGACAGATGAGGGATTTCTTCTACGACCCAGGTATGCACGGGGTTGATTGGAATGAAATGAATACTAAATATGAATCTATGTTACCTTACGTACAACATAGAACAGATTTGACTTATGTATTGGGAGAATTAATCTCAGAACTTAATGTTGGTCACGCTTACGTTGGTGGTGGTGATATGCCTAAAGTAAAGACTATTTCAATAGGACAATTAGGCGCTGATATAGTATTAGACGGAAAGAACTGGAAGTTTACAAATATACTTGTGGGTAGAAACTGGGAAGAAAGCAAGCGCTCCCCTCTAACTGAACCAGGTATAGAAGTTACTAAAGGTATGTATTTACTTGCAATTGACGATGTAAAAGTTAATGACGAATTTACGCCAAATATGGCTTTGGAAAACAAGGCTAATAAATTAGTAAAGATAACTGTTAACTCAAGTAAATCAATGGACGGCGCTAAAGAATATTACATAAAAACTATCAAAAGTGATAATGATTTACGTTATTACAATTGGGTAGAAGGTAGAAGAAAAATAGTAGATGAGAAGAGTGGTGGTAAAATTGGTTATATCCACATTCCTGATATGGGAGTTGGCAATGGATTGAACGAATTTGCTAAAACATTCTACTCGCAACTAGATAAAGAAGGACTAATAATAGATGACAGATATAATGGTGGTGGTAACGTATCTCCTATGATAATCGAGAGATTAAGAAGATACATAGCAATAGCACAACATATCAGAAATCAAGAAGATATATCGGCAAAGCCAGATGCAACTTTCATGGGTCCAATGGTATGTTTGATTAATGAAATGTCTATGTCAGATGGTGATTTATTCCCTTACCAATTTAGATATTACGGACTAGGTAAACTAATCGGTAAACGTACTTGGGGTGGTGTAATCGGTATTCGTGGTTCACTTCCATTCATCGATGGTGGTTACTTGACTCGTCCTGAGTTTGCTAACTTAGGTGCAAGAGGGGATTGGGTATTAGAAGGAACTGGTATCTCTCCAGACATAGAAGTGGACAATCATCCAGCTAAAGTAATGGAAGGAATAGACCAACAATTAGAAAGAGCTATAGAAGAAGTTCAAAAAGAAATGAAAACTTTCGATAAGAACAAGAAACTACCTGTTATTCCTCCTTTCCCTGACAAGAGCAAAAAGAAGTAAAGCATTCAACAAGGGAACTTGATCCCTTGCTTAACTAGATTTAATATTGAAAAGCTGTCTTAAACAAGGCAGCTTTTTTTATTTTAAACAAAAACTACGTCACTTATGAGACGTTTTCCGTGTTCATGTGTCTTTATAGATAGAGTTTGTCCAATTTTATAAAACAAATATGAAATACCTACTATTTATAATATTATTAATTGTTGCTAATACTGTCACCTATGCTAAATGGGATATTTACAATAATACTAATTCGATAATCGAAAGTGGTACCCATAGCATTGTTGTAGATTTAAACAATATTGTTTGGTTCAAATCAGGAATTAATCTTGTCGCAATAGACGGTGATAATTGGACTAAATATGATAGTACCGATTCTGACTATATAAAAGACGCAACTGATTTAACAATAGACAACTTTGGGAATCTGTGGTTTGTGAGTGCTGGTACTGTTGTTCGATATGAGGATGGTAAGTTTATAGAAGTTAGCTCAATCAAAGGTATTCGTAGTATTGAATTCGATTCAGATGGTAATTATTGGGTGGCAAATAAAGAGAGTATTTTTAAAAATGAAAATGGCAAGTTCTTAGAAAAGTTTAGAGATACAACGGGTGAATTAGAACCTACTAAACTCATAATTAATGGAAAAGACAATATTTACTTCAAAAGGTTTTTCTATTCTGATTTATGTCAATTGAAAGCAGATAGCACTGTTATCTGCTTTAACAGTCAGAATTCTGGTGTTCCCAATAATTATTCTTTTTATTCATCTGCTATGGATAGCAATGGGAATTTATGGTTAGGAGACAATTGGAACATTATTAAGTTTGATGGAAGTAATTGGACTGTATTAGATACACTCAAATCAAATGACAATCATATCGGAAGATTTTATAGGGCAATAGGAGTTGATAAGAACAACACACTATGGACATTTTCAAATTATAGTTTTACTTTTAATTCTTATTTATTTAGAATAGATAAAAACATAGAGTGTTATGTCTTGGATAAAGATCATCTTGGTGATGAAATCTTCAATCAAGTCGCTAATTTAGCAATTGATTTCAATGGAAATGTATGGATTGCATCTACAATGGGATTGTTCAAATTCACACCTGAGTTAACTAATATTGAAGCAGAAAAAACAAATGACAATATATATAACATAAGCTACGGAATAGATAATATAGGAATTTCTTCAACTGATATTATTTCCAAAATTGAAATATTCGACTTGATGGGAAGTTCATTGCTATCTGTATCTAACATAGATAACTTTGAATATACAGTTAACACTGCCAGTCTTATGAAAGGGCTATATATACTTAGGATTAACAATACTAGCTACAAATTTTTGAAGCGATAGAGCAGAGATATTCACTAAACTATACTATTACGAAATTAGAAAAAGTACTATATAAAATCCAAAAACTTATTAGTAATAGAATCACAGAGCGCATATCCCTTTGAGGTCAGCTTATAATGAGTCTCAGATTCACTTATAAATTCTTTGTCTATCAACTCATTCATAAAAGTGGTTGCTTTGTCGAAAAAGTTAGGAATTTGCTTATTAATTTTTGATTTATCCAAACCCGAAGCTCTTAATCCAAGTACAATTAATTCTTCGGAGTAGTCTGATTCATTGAGTTTGACTGAATCTATTATTGGTAGTTTCCCATTACTAATCATCTCATAGTACATTTGTAGATTGCTTATGTTTCTGTACCTGCTTCCATTATAAAATCCATGTGAAGACACCCCAAATGCTAAATACTCTCCACTGTGCCAAGTGTTAAGATTATGCCTGCACTTGTTGTTAGTTTTCGCAAAATTTGAGATTTCATAGTGGTCAAAACCTCTATTCGTAAGAATCTCGATAGCAGTGAAATACATAAATTCATCTACTTCATCATTGTATTTTACTACTTTACCTGATTGCATCTTGTTCCAAAGCGGTGTATTCTCCTCAAAGGTCAGATTGTAAGTCGAGAAATGGTTAGTACCTAATTCGAGAGCTTTCTCTATAGAGTAGGTCCACGATGCTAGAGATTGACCTGGTACAGAGAATATCAAATCAAGATTTACTGTCTCTATACCACTTTCTACAGCATCAGAAACCACCTTTTCTGCTAGTCCTGGTGAATGATTTCTTTTGAGTAAGCCCAATTCTTTTTTTACGAAGCTCTGTACACCTATGCTTATTCGGTTTATCCCAACCGATTTATACTCATTCAATTTTTGCGCATCTATTGACGCCGGATTAGATTCCATACTAATCTCGGTATATGGTAACATTGTAAAGCTTTCTTTAACTTTGTTGAGTATTGTATCTAACTGAGATGGAGTCAGTAAGGAAGGGGTTCCACCACCTATGAATATATTGTCAATTACTATTTCATCTGGATTAAGAGATTTGAATAATTCGAATTCTCTTACTAGATATTCTACATATTTTTCAATGTAAGTATCTTGATTTTTAATTATATAAAAATCACAATAGCTACATATCGTAGCACAAAAGGGTATATGTATGTATATTCCTCTGATCATAGAATTATTGAATTATTTACAAATATAGGTGTTCTAATAATTGTAAACTAACCAATTTATATGGTGTAGCCGTAAATATAAATTAAAAGAGATTAGTTATATTGGATTCTAAAACTAACTATTACATTTATATGAAATTTACAAGAGTATTAATAGCTACTATATTATTTATAATTTTTCTACTTGGTTGTAGTTCAAGGAAGTTAAGTAATACTGTCCCGACATATAATACTTTACAAAATTCGACATCTAAAAATGAATCATCAGACTCTTTTATAATAATTGGCGATACACAAAGAACGGGCTGGGTAGAAAGTATTTTGCTTTTTCGTGAATCAAATGATTCTGTGCAATTCGAATTATTTAGTAAAATAGCATCATTAGATAATAAGCCGTCATTTATTCTGCACCTTGGGGATATGGTATTTGATGCTTCTTCAGATGAGGATTGGGTGTATTTTGATAGCTCCACATCAGTTATCAGAAATGAAAAAATTCCAATAGTACCAGTGTTAGGTAATCACGAATACTTAGGAGATTCCGAGATTGCATCACAGAATATATCACGAAGATTTCCTGAACTTAAAGATTCATCTTGGAGATCTTTCGTATTTAAAAATAATGCTTTTATTCTTCTAAATTCGAATACAGAAATAACTAAGGAAATGAAAGAGAGACAAAATCAATGGTACAACCAAGAATTAGATAAATATGAGATTGATAAAAGTATTAATAATATAATTGTAGTAACTCATCAACCTCCATACACAAATGGAACAGGAATAGGTTTTGGTGATGACGAATTTGTGAAAGATAATTTCGTAGAACCATTTAATAAAAGCAAAAAGGCAAAATTATTTTTATCTGGTCATTGTCATAATTATGAACATCTATTAATAGATGATAAACACTATATAGTCTCAGGAGGAGGCGGTGGTCCTAGAAGAAATATCGATTTGGAAGGTAATTATAAAGATATCACTATTGGAATCGAAAAAGAAAAAAGATTAAGAGATTTTCATTTTATTAGAGTAGAAGTGAGTAAAGGATCCTTAAAAGTAGTAGTGTATACTTACGATAAGACTACGAATAAATGGGGGATA
This sequence comes from bacterium, assembly GCA_030426865.1. Lineage (GTDB taxonomy): Bacteria > Bacteroidota > Ignavibacteria > Kapaibacteriales > UBA2268 > PGYR01. Next base: position 8,601 of record JAUHXN010000104.1, read on the forward strand.
GGAGATGAGTTCAGTTTATAATAACTCTAATCGTCTAAGAAATCTATTGAAAAAGTCGAAAAATTAAATTTAATAATTGCCTTACCTTCTAAGTCAGCTTTACTAACGTAACCAAAATCTCTAGAGTCTATACTATTATTCGTATTATCTCCTACTACGAACATTTCTCCTTGGCTATTAACATCTTTAATTCGTTTGATTAGAAGTTCATTATTATAATTGAAAGTAATAACATCAGATGATTTGGGCTCATTATACTCTATCCCAAATATATCGTAAGCAAGCTTGCTTATTATTATTATATCGCCTTTCACTAGAGTCGGTTCCATTGATTCGGACGCAACAACTCTAAAGTCAACAATGAAAGATTTGATAAAAAGTATAAGACATACTGCTAGTATAATGGTAAACAGTATGTCTTTGAT